>JAGOBT010000370.1 GCA_017999135.1 Burkholderiaceae bacterium | reverse complement strand
GATGCCGGGGAAGAAGTCGGCGATGGTCTTGGTGGCCGACGTGGCGGCGGCCGGCAGGCCCAGCGCACCGACGGCGATGCCGGCCTGCAGCAGGGTGCACAGCACGGTGCGCCGGAACCGGGCGGGTCGGGCGGGGCAGGTCGGCGTGTGGCGGGCGGATCGGACGTGCATCGGGGGGCTCCAGGGCGTACCGCTTGGGGGCAGGGCTGCATGGGCTGCGGCCTGCGGGCCACGGCTGCCATGGTCGCGCAGGGGCGGCCGCTGGCCGCGTGCTGGTTCAGGGGAGGTGCTAGCACAGACCGGCCAGACCCGCGTGCATGCGTCGGTCATCCGGCTCTGGTAGGGTGGCAACCCGATTCAAGACGAGGAGACGGCCAGTGACAGCATTGCACGACCGCCTGCGTGCCCTGCCGCTGGCACGCCTGGCGGGCATCCGCCGCGGCATCGAGAAGGAAAGCCTGCGCGCGCTGCCCGGTGGCGGGCTGGCGCTGACACCGCACCCGGCGGCGCTGGGCTCGGCGCTGACGCACCCGCACATCACCACCGACTACAGCGAGAGCCAGCTCGAGCTGATCACCGGTGTGCACCCCACGGTGGACGCCGCGCTGGCCGAGCTGACCGAGATCCACCAGGCCACCTACCGCGCCATGGGCACCGAGCCCGGTGACGAGCAGCTGTGGGTGGGCAGCATGCCCTGCGGCCTGCCCACCGACGAGACCATCCCGCTGGGCCGTTACGGCAGCAGCAACGTGGGCCGCGCCAAGAGCGTCTACCGCATGGGCCTGGGCCACCGCTACGGCCGCCGCATGCAGACCATCAGCGGCATCCACTACAACTGGTCGATGCCGGGGCTGGACAACGACCAGCATTTCGCGCTGATCCGCAACTTCCGCCGCCATGCCTTCGTGCTGCTGTACCTGTTCGGCGCCAGCCCGGCGGTGTGCGGCAGCTTCGTGGCCGGGCGCGACCACCAGCTGCAACCCATTGCCGGCAGCAACGGCACGCTGCACATGCCGCACGGCACCACGCTGCGCATGGGCCGGCTGGGCTACCAGAGCGAGGCGCAGGCCTCGCTGAATGTCAGCTGCAACAGCCTGGAGAGCTACGCCAACTCGCTGCACGAGGCGCTGACCCGGCCCTATCCGGCCTATGAGAAGGTGGGCATCCGCAACCCTGGGGGCGACTACAACCAGCTGGCCACCACGCTGCTGCAGATCGAGAACGAGTTCTACGGCCTGATCCGCCCCAAGCGGGTGATCTTTGCCGGCGAGCGGCCGCTGCATGCGCTGCGCGAGCGCGGCGTGGAATACATCGAGGTGCGCTGCATGGACCTCGACCCGTTCGAGCCGGTGGGCATTGCCACACCCACCATGCGCTTCATCGACATCTTCCTGCTGCACTGTCTGCTGGCCGACAGCCCGCCCGACACCCCGGCCGAGGTGGCCGCCCTGGGCCGCAACCAGCACCGCGTGGCCGCACGCGGGCGCGAGCCCGGCCTGCTGCTGGAGCAGGGCGACGTGACGGTGACACTGACCGACTGGGCGCGCCACCTGCTGGACGAGTGCGTGCCCATCGCCGAGGCGCTGGACGCCGCCCAGGGCGGCGAGGCGAATGCGGCGGCGCTGGCGGCAGCCCGCGCCTTGGTCGACACGCCCCAGCAGCTGCCCTCGGCCCGGGTGCTGGCGGCCATGCAGCAGGACTTCAACGGCAGCTACGTGCAGTTCATCCGCGCGCAATCGGCTGCCACCCGTGCCCATTTGCTGGCCCTGCCCTGGTCGGATGCGCAGGCTGCGCGTTATGCCGCGATGGCGCTGGATTCACTGGCCGAGCAGCAGCGCATCGAAGCGGCCGACACGCTGCCGTTCGAGCAGTACCGGCAGGCGTACCTGTCGCCGGAGCGGCTGCAGCCCAGGCGCGTGCCCGCCGCTGCGCCGCTGCCCGGCGCCACGGTCTGACGCCTGGACCGGCGCGCCCGCCCGGGCGGGCAGGGCGCTGGATGGGGTGGCATCGGCATGGGTGGGTGCGTCATCGGGCCGGGGTGGTGGCGGTGCGCCCGGCCTGTCGTCTGCAGGCTGGTGGCAGCCGAGGCCAGGAATCGGGTGCAGCACCAGTCTGCCGTGCCCCCCGGGTGGCGCGCCAGATGCAAATGCACTATGGCCATCCCCCGCATTCAGGGGCCTGTCGGGTGCCACGGTCTGCAGCACCCGTTGCACCGCGCCGCACTGGAAGGCGTGGACGGCGCGGATGACCAGTCAGTCGCTGACGATGGTGTCGGTGACGTTGCCCACCACCACCGGGCTTTCCAGCCAGGTGATGTGCGGGTCGGACCCGTACTTGCCACGCACGAAGGCCGCCCACGCTGCGGTGTAGACCGCCTCGGCCGCCTGGCGCGACTGCCACAGGTCGATGCCGCCAGCCTGGCTGCCGTCTGCGGGAGTGTCGCCGGGTGGTGCAGGCGGCACAACGGCGTCCCGCCTAAGATGGCGCCGGCCGCTGCGGCCGACACACCACTGCCACCATGCACCGCATCTTCGTCTTCGGCACCCTGCAGGAGGGGCACCGCAACTTCCATGTCAACCGCGGCACGCGGGTGGGCGACCACTGGATCACTGCCCAGCCGCACCCGCTGTACGTGATCGGCCGCTACCGCCTGCCCTGGCTGCTGAACCGCCCCGGCCAGGGCGTGCCGGTGATCGGCCAGCTGTATGCCGTCGACGACGCCACGCTGGCCGACATGGACCGGCTGGAGCGCCTGGACGACCCGCTGTGGTACGAGCGCCGGCAGATCGCCGTGCGTCCGCACCCGGGGGCTGAGGACGCGCCAGCCGAGACAGTGTGGGTCTACTTCGGCAGCGAGGCCGGCTTTGCCGACCAGGTGGTGCATGCCGGCCCGATCGACCAGTACACGCTGAGCGTGGCGGCGCAGCACCCGGTGCGCATGCCTTGACGGGCTGCAACGCGCCGGCGAAGCCTTGGCAAGGCGTACAGGCCAAAGGTCCAACGACCGTTCCGAGCCCAAGACCGCCAACCCACAGACCTCTCGGTGACAGCCCGCCAGTGCCGTGGCACGGATGATCCAGGCACATCAGCCACACCGGAGCGAGACATGGCCAGTCCCCCCGTGCCCGAAAAATCCCGCGAGGCCATCGGCACCGGCATCGTGCCGAACGATGCCTGGCTGGCGCTGGGCCCGGCTGAGGACATCCTCGAAGCCGACCTGCCCATCGTCGACCCGCACCACCACCTGTGGGACCACAAGCGCCACCGCTACCTGCTCGATGAACTGCGCCAGGACACCGGCAGCGGCCACCGGATCGTGGCCACCGTGTTCGTCGACTGCCTGGCGTTCTACCGCGCCGACGGCCCCGTGGCGCTGCGCCCGGTGGGCGAGACAGAATTTGCCAACGGCGTGGCCGCGATGTGCGCCAGTGGGGTGTACGGCGAGCTGCGTGCCTGCGCCGGCATCGTCAGCCATGCCGACCTGACGCTGGGCGCCGCCGCGCGCGATGTGCTGCTGGCCCACATCGCCGCGGCTGGCGGCCCGGGCGGGCGGTTCAAGGGCATCCGGCATGCCGGCGGGTGGGACGCCAGCCCGCTGATCCACAACAGCCACACCAAGCCGCCACCGGGGCTGTACGGCGACGCCACCTTCCGCCAGGGCTTTGCCCAGTTGGCGCCGCTGGGGCTGAGCTTCGAGGCCTGGCAGTACCACCCGCAGCTGCCTGAGGTGACGGCGCTGGCGCGTGCCTTCCCGGATACGGCGATCATCCTCAACCACCTGGGCGGCCCGCTGGGCGTGGGGCCGTACGCTGGCAGGTCCGACGACACCTTCGCCCAGTGGCGCACGCACCTGGCCGAGCTGGCCAGCTGCCCCAACGTCAGCGTCAAGCTCGGTGGCCTGGGCATGCGCATCGGTGTGTTCGACCACCATGCGCAGCCCGTGCCACCCACATCCCAGCAGGTGGCCGACGCCTGGCGGCCCTGGGTGGAGACGGCCATCACCCAGTTCGGCGCGCAGCGCTGCATGTTCGAGAGCAACTTCCCGGTCGACAAGGGCGGCGCCAGCTACGCGGTGCTGTGGAACGCGTTCAAGCGCATCGCCGCCGGCGCCAGCGCCGACGAGAAGGCCGCGCTGTTCGACGGCACCGCTCGCCGCGTGTACAGGCTGTGACCCCTTCCCACCCCCACCCCATCCCCAACCCCACACCCACCCAGAGACCACGATGACCCTGCCCACCACGGCGCCTCAGCCGCGCCCCACCGTGCACCCCGCCGCCACCCTCACCCTGCACCTGGAATCGGTGCCGGTGCCCA
>JAGOBT010000369.1 GCA_017999135.1 Burkholderiaceae bacterium | reverse complement strand
GGCCAGTTCCCGTTCATGGCCAACGGCCGGGCGCGGGCGCTGGGCGACACCACCGGCTTCGTCAAGTTCCTGGCCGATGCCAAGACCGACGAGATCCTGGGCGTGCACATCGTCGGCCCGTTCGCCAGCGAGCTGATCGCCGAGGCGGTGGTGGCGATGGAGTTCAAGGCCAGCGCCGAAGACATCGCGCGCATCTGCCACGCCCACCCGTCGCTGAGCGAGGCCACCAAGGAAGCCGCGCTGGCGGTGGACAAGCGCACCTTGAACTTCTGATGCCTTTCGCCTGAGCGACGGCACCCCGGCAGCGGGCCAGTGATACTGGCCCGCTTTGCGTTTCGGCACCCTGCATGACCTCCGTCACCGACCTGTACCAACAGACCCTGCGTGAACGCGGCTACACCGCCGACCCGGCGCAGTTGCGGGCCGTGGCCTCGCTGCAGCGCTGCCAGGACGAGTGGGCGGCCTACAAGGCGCGCCGCGGCAATGCCATCACCAAGATGCTGGTGAAGCCGCCAATCCCGCGCGGGGTGTACATGCACGGCGGCGTGGGGCGCGGCAAGAGCTTCCTGATGGACTGCTTCTTCCAGGCCGTGCCGCTGCAGCGCAAGACCCGGCTGCACTTCCATGAGTTCATGCGCGAGGTGCACCGCGAGCTGCAGGAACTGAAAGGCACGGTCAACCCGCTCGATGAACTGGGCAAGCGCATCGCGCGCAAGTTCCGGCTGATCTGCTTCGACGAGTTCCATGTGGCCGACGTGACCGACGCGATGATCCTGCACCGGTTGCTGGACGCGCTGTTCGCCAATCGGGTGTCGATCGTCACCACCAGCAACTTCGAGCCCGACGCGCTGTACCCCAACGGCCTGCACCGCGACCGCATCCTGCCGGCCATCGCGCTGCTGAAGGCGCAACTGGAAGTCATCAACGTCGACAACGGCACCGACTACCGCCGCCGCACCCTGGAGCAGGCCCAGCTGTACCACACCCCCCTGGGGCCGGCCGCCGATGCGGCGCTGGAGGCCACCTTCAACCAGCTGGCCGAGGCGCGCGACGAAAACCCGCTGCTGCACATCGAGCACCGCGAGCTGAAGGCGGTGCGGCGCGCCGGTGGCGTGGTGTGGTTCGACTTCCGCACCCTGTGCGGCGGCCCGCGGTCGCAGAACGACTACCTCGAGCTGGCCCAGCAGTTCCACACCGTCATCCTGGGCAACGTGCCGCAGATGCCGCCCAGGTTCGCCAGCGAGGCGCGGCGCTTCACGCTGCTGGTCGACGTGCTGTACGACCGGCGTGTGAAGCTGGTGATCTCGGCCGCGGTGCCGGCCGAGCAGCTCTACACCGAAGGCCCGCTGGCGCACGAGTTTCCGCGCACCGTCTCGCGGCTGCAGGAGATGCAGTCGGCCGATTACCTGGCGCTGGAACGGCGCGAGGTCGACACCCGCATCACATGAGCCGCCGGCCTGCCGCATGGTCGGGTGCCTGGCTGCTGTGGGCGGGCGTGGTGGCCGCCGCGCCTGCCGATGACAGCGCCGAGCGCGCACGCATCGCCAGCGACCGCCAGGCCGTGGAAGCGCGCTACGACGCGGCCCGCCGGGACTGCGAAACCCGGTTCGTCGTCAACGACTGCCTGGACCAGGCCCGCCAGGCGCGCCGCGCCGCGCTGGAGCCGCTGCAGCGCCAGATCCACCTGCTCGACGACGCCCGCCGCCGTGAGCGGGCGGTGGAGCGCCTGCGGGTGATCCAGGCGCGCCAGGCGGCCGCCGCCGAGCGGCCGGCCCTGGCCACCGCAGCGGCGCCGGCCAGTGCAGCATCCGCTGCACCTCCGTTGCCTGTCCGGCGGGCGGTGCGGCCGCCACCGACGGCTGCCGCATCGGCATCGGCTGCCGCCCTGGCGGCACAGCAACGCCGGGCCCGGCAGCAGCAGCGGCTGCAGCAGGCCCAGGCCCACCAGGCCGCCGTGCAGGCGCGCAACGCGCGGCGGGATGCCCAGCGCAAGCCGGCCGAGGGCTTGCCGGTGCCGGGTACCGCCGCGTCGGCACCCTGAATCAGGCGATCAGCTCGACCTTCACCATCGCCAGCGACAGGTTGTCGCCGTGGCCGTTGGCGCGCTGGCGGGCGCGGGTCACCATCATGTCGGTGGCGTCGCGCGGGGCGAAGCTGTTGACATACATGCCCAGCTCACGCGGGGTGAAGTAGTGCCACAGGCCGTCGCTGCAGCACATCAGCGTGTCGCCGGGAAGCAGGGCGTCGATGTGGTGCAGCGTCACCGGCGGGTCGGCCTGGGTGCCCAGGCAGCCGGTCAGCAGGTTGCCTTGCGGATGGGTGTTGGCACCTTCTTCGGTGAGCTTGCCTTCATCGATCAGCCGTTGCACGTAGGAATCATCCAGCGACCGGCTCACCAGGTCCGCACCGCGGAAGTGGTAGAGCCGTGAATCCCCCGCATGCACCGCCACGCAACCCAGCCCCGGCCCCAGCAGAAAGGCCGCCACGGTGCTGTGCGGCTCTTCCTCGGCCGTGATGGCCGTCAGCTTGATCATCAGGTGCGACTCCAGCACCAGCTGGCGCAGCAGCTCGTCGGCGCTGTCCTTGTTGGGTACATAGCGGTCGAACAGCTGGCGCGCGGTCAGCACCACCTGGTCGGCGGCCTTGCGGCCCCCGCTCTTGCCGCCCATGCCGTCGGCCAGCACCGCCAGCAGGCAATCCTTGGCACGGCCATGCCGCAGGATCTGCACCTGGTCCTGCTGGTAGGGCCGGTCACCCTTGTGCAGGGCGGTGGCGGCCAGCAAACGGTAGGCCAGGGGAGCTTGTGGGGGCGCGGGTGGCATGGCCGGCACTATAAACTCCGGTCACCCATGGACCTGGAGCCTTCAGCCGACATCAACCTGCGCTCGCCCCAGCGCGCGCTGATCGAGCTGCGGATGGCCCATGCCGACCTCGACAGCCTGATCGACCGCGCCGCCGAACAGATGCCGGCCGACGACCTGGTGCTGCGGCGGCTGAAGAAGCGCCGCCTGCTGCTGCGCGACCAGATCGCCCGCCTCGAAGCGGAACTCGACCCGCCGGAACCTGCCTGATGCCGCCTGAGTTGGAGGCTGGCGATCTGGCGCGCGCCACCCGGGATGCGCTGGGCCCGCAGGGCGCACTGGCGCAGGCCGATCCGCAGTTTGTCGAGCGGGATGTGCAGCAGCAGCTGGCCGCGGCGGTGGCCGACGCGGTCGACACCCACGCCACCCTGGTGGCCGAGGCCGGCACCGGCGTGGGCAAGACCTTCGCCTACCTGGTGCCGCTGCTGCTGTCGGGCCGCCGTGCGCTGGTGTCCACCGCCACCAAGAGCCTGCAGGACCAGCTCTTCCTGCGTGACCTGCCGCGCCTGCGCGACGCCCTGCGGGTGCCGGTGCGCATCGCACTGCTCAAGGGCCGCGGCAGCTACCTGTGCCTGCACCGGCTGCAGCAGGCGCGCGAGACCGGCACGCTGCCCGACCGCTTCGCGGTGCGCGCGCTGGCCCGCATCGAGACCTGGGCGCCGGGCACCCGCACCGGTGACCTGGCCGAGATCGACGGCCTGGACGAGCGCAGCCCGGTGATCCCGCTGGTCACGTCCACCCGCGACAACTGCCTGGGCCAGGAGTGCCCCGAGTTCATCAACTGCCATGTGGTCAAGGCCCGGCGCGAGGCCATGGCCGCCGACCTGGTGGTGGTCAACCACCACCTGTTCTTCGCCGACCTGTCGTTGCGCGACAGCGGCGTGGCCGAGTTGCTGCCCACGGTGGACGCGGCGGTGTTCGACGAGGCCCACCAGCTGGTCGAGACCGGCCTGCAGTTCCTGGGCACGATGCTGTCGTCCAACCAGTTGATCGACTTCGGCCGCGACCTGCTGGCCGCCGGGCTGACCCATGCACGCGGCCAGGTCGACTGGCAGCTGGTGGCCGGCGGCCTGGACAAGGCCGCGCGCGAACTGCGCCTGGCCTGTGCCGGCGCGCTGCGCGACATCAAGGGCATCCTGAAGCTGCGCTGGGACGAGCGCAGCCGCGATGCCGCCTTCAGCGAGGCGCTGGACGGCCTGGCCACCGCCGCCGATGCGGCGCGCGACGCCGCCCGCCTGGTGGAGGCCAGCGCGCCCGACTTCACCCGCCTGGTCGAGCGCGGCGAGCGCATCGCCCGGCTGGCCCACGCCTTCGCCACGCCAGCCGGGCCCGACCGGGTGCGCTGGATCGACCTGGGCCCGCGCGACGCTCGCCTGGTCGACAGCCCGCTGCACATCCGCGACCTGTTCACCGAGCAGCGCGCGCTGGCGCCGCGGGCCTGGATCTTCACGTC
>JAGOBT010000368.1 GCA_017999135.1 Burkholderiaceae bacterium | reverse complement strand
CCCGGCGCCACGCGGGACAGATCACTGCGCTGCTCGTAGCGGCTGCGCAGCTCGGCACTGCTCTGGTTGCCCCAGGGCCAGACGAACAGCAGCAGCGCGCCCACCACCACCAGCACCGGCCAGGCCATGCCCAGCACCGGCCGCACGAAGCGGCCCAGGCCCAGGCCGCTGGCGAACCAGATGGCCATCTCGCTGTCGCGGTACATGCGCCCGAGCGTGACCACCACCGCCACGAACAGGCTCAGCGCCAGCATGGTGGGCAGATGGCCCAGGGCGGTGTAGCCCAGCAGCAGCACCACGTCTTCGGGCGCCACCGAGCCGCCTGCGGCCAACCCCAGCGTGCGGATCAGCATCATCGTGATCACGATGGTGAGGATGACCACCAGGGTGGCGCCGAAGCTGCGGGCCAGCTCTCGGCGCAAGGTCGCATCGAATAACATCTTCGGATCTTATGACGAGGCAGAACATGGACTTCCAGACCCAACTTTTGGCCCCGGGCGCCACCGCCAAACTGTCGGCCGATGCGCTGCTGCTGGTGCTGGTGGGCGACACATTGCCGGCCGACCTGGACGCCCCGCTGGCCGACAGCGTGGCCGATGCGGTGAAGCTGGGCGACCTGGCGCTGAAGCCCGGCAAGACGGTCTACCTGCGCCAGGTGCCGGGCGTGAAGGCGCCGCGCGTGGTGGTGGCCGTGGCCAAGGACGGCAGCGCCCGCGCCATCCAGGCCGCCGGTGCCGCCGGCATCGGGCTGGTGAAGGGCCTGGGCGTGAAGCACCTGGCCGTGCTGGTGGCCGGCACCACCGGCGCACCGCAGGCCGAGGCCCTGGCGGTGGCCGCGGCCGATGCGGTGTACCTGTACCGCACCACCAAGCCCAGCGCCGGCGAAGCGCCTGTGCTGGCCAAGCTGACCTTGCTGGTCGCGAAGGCCGATGCCGCTGAAGCGGCGGCGGGCCTGGCCCGTGGCGCGGCCATCGCCGAGGGCGTGACCCTGGCGCGTGAACTGGCCAACCGCCCCGGCAACCACTGCACGCCCACGCTGCTGGCCGCCGAGGCCCGCAAGATGGCCAAGGCCCAGGGGCTGAAGATCGAGGTGCTGGACCGCAAGCAGCTGGAAGCACTGGGCATGGGCAGCTTCCTGGCCGTGGCCCAGGGGTCGGACGAGCCGCCCAAGTTCATCGTCATGCACTACCAGGGCGCGGCCAAGACCGTGGCCCCGCTGGTGCTCGTGGGCAAGGGCATCACCTTCGATTCCGGCGGCATCAGCCTGAAGCCGGGCGAGGGCATGGACGAGATGAAGTTCGACATGGGTGGCGCGGCCAGCGTGGTGGGCACGCTGCGCGCCGTGGCGCAGCTCAAGCCCAAGCTCAACGTGATCGGCGTGATCGCTGCCTGCGAGAACATGCCCAGCGGCCGCGCGCTGAAGCCGGGCGACGTGGTCACCAGCATGTCGGGCCAGACCATCGAGGTGCTGAACACCGATGCCGAGGGCCGCCTGATCCTGTGCGACGCGCTGACCTATGTCGAGCGCTTCAAGCCCGCCGCGGTGGTCGACATCGCCACGCTGACCGGCGCCTGCGTCATTGCGCTGGGTGCGGTGCATTCGGGCATGTTCTCGCCCGACGACGCGCTGGCCGCCGACCTGCTGGCCGCCGGCCAGGCGGCGCTGGACACCTGCTGGCGCATGCCGCTGGACGACGCCTACGACGAGGCGCTGAAGAGCAACTTCGCCGACATGGCCAACATCGGCGGCCGCCCGGGCGGCGCCATCACCGCGGCCATGTTCCTCAAGCGCTTTGCCGGCAAGCTGCGCTGGGCGCACCTCGACATCGCCGCCACCGCCTGGAAGAGCGGCGCCGCCAAGGGCGCCACCGGCCGGCCGGTGGGGCTGCTGACGCACTGGGTGCTGTCGCACGCGAAGTGACCCAGGTCGACTTCCACACGGGGCTGGCTGACAAGCTGGCCTACGCCTGCCGGCTGCTGCGCAAGGCCTACCGCAGCCAGGCCAGGGTGGTCGTCACCGGCGATGCGGCCCAGCTGGCGCGGCTGGACCAGCTGCTGTGGACGTTCGATGTGGGCGAGTTCATTCCGCATGCCCGGTTGCGTGCGGGTGAGCAGCCGGCGCCGCGGCTGGCGCCCACGCCGCTGTGGCTGGCCGAGCGGCCAGGCGACGTGGCCGGCTGCGACGTGTTGGTGAACCTGGGCCCGGCGCCGTTGGCCGATGCACCGCTGCCCGCCCGCACCATCGAGCTGGTGGCGCGCACCGACGACGAGGTCGCCGCGGGCCGCCAGCGTTGGCGCGCCCACCTGGCCGCAGGCCGCACGCCGGTGAACCACCCGCAGTCCGCGGCTTGAGACCGCGGCACCGCGCAACGCGGCACGCCCCTTGCTGGTTGACTGCCACGCGCCAACGCTGCGCTAGGGCAAGCCCCGAGTGCACCTGTGCAGGAATGGGGCATCAACCGGTGTATCGTTCCGCCGGTTGAGAAACCGCCCAGGCGCGCGCAATCCGCCGTGCAGGCAGCGTTTCCACTCTCAACCCATCCATCCACCCGGAGGTTTTTGCATGCAAGTCAAGCTCAATGTGATCGTCGCGGCCGCCGCGTCGGTGCTCGCCGGCACCGTCATGGCGCAGGACATGGTCGTCAAGATCGGCCACGTCGGCCCGGTGTCGGGTGCCCAGGCGCACTACGGCAAGGACAATGAAAACGGCGCCCGCATGGCCATCGACGACCTGAACGCCAAGGGCGTGACGATCGGTGGCAAGAAGGTCAAGCTGGAACTGGTGGCCGAAGACGACGCAGCCGACCCGAAGCAAGGCACCGCTGCCGCACAGAAGCTGTGCGACGCCAAGGTGGCGGGCGTGGCCGGCCACCTGAACTCGGGCACCACCATCCCCGCGTCGGCCGTCTACAACCAGTGCGGCATCCCCCACGTGACGCCGTCGGCCACCAACCCCAAGCTGACCCAGCAGGGCTTCAAGACCAGCTTCCGCCTGCTGGCCAATGACAACGCCCTGGGTGCCGGCCTGGCCCTGCACGCGGCCAAGAACCTGAAGCTGAAGAAGGTCGCGATCATCGACGACCGCACCGCCTACGGCCAGGGCGTGGCCGAGGTGTTCAAGAAGACGGCGCTGGCCCAGGGCATGCAAGTGGTGGACGAGCAGTTCACCAACGACAAGGCCACCGACTTCATGGCCATCCTCACCGCCATCAAGAGCAAGGCACCCGATGCCGTGTTCTACGGCGGCATGGACCCGCAGGCCGGCCCCATGCTGCGCCAGATGGACCAGCTGGGTCTGTCCAACCTGAAGTTCTTCGGCGGCGACGGCATCTGCACGGCCAAGCTGGCCGAGCTGTCGGGCGGCGCCAAGAGCCTGGGCGGCGTGGTCTGCGCCGAAGGTGGTTCCAGCCTGGACAAGATGCCCGGCGGCAAGGCCTGGAAGGCCCGCTACGACGCCAAGTACCCGAACCAGTTCCAGGTCTACAGCCCGTACGTGTACGACGCGGTGCACGTGCTGGTCGATGCCATGGTCAAGGCCGGCTCTGCCGATCCGAAGGTGTACCTGCCCAAGCTGGCCGAGACCAACTACCAGGGCGTGACCACCAAGGTGGCGTTCGAGCCCGATGGCGAGCTGAAGAACCCCGCCATGACCCTGTACGTCTACAAGGACGGCAAGAAGGTTGCATTGAACTAACCCCCCCGAAGCGCCTGCGGCGCTCCCCCCCCAGGGGGCGCCGTCAGCGGCCCGGCAAAGCCGGTTCCGCGACGGCCGCTTGGAACATACGAAGGGCGCCTTGCGGCGCCCTTCGTCGTTTGCTTGGCTCAAGATCGTCCGAAGAGCTTGGTCATGTCGGCCAGGCGCTGCCCGTGCCAGGGGTGCACCTGGCTCCATTCGAAGCGCCACACCCACCAGCCGCTGGCGCTGCCGGGCAGGTTCATGCGGCAGTCGGTGGGCAGCACCAGGATGTCCTGCATCGGGTGCACCACGGTGTCGGCCACGCTGGCGGCGCCGGCGCGCATCATGGCCCAGGCGATGTCGTGGCCGTCGGTGCCCAGGTAGGCGCGGGCATGGTGGTGCTCATGCTCGGTGGCGGCGGCCCACCAGCCCACTGTGGTGTCGTTGTCGTGCGTGCCGGTGTACACCACGCTGTGCTGCCGGTGGTTGTGCGGCAGGAACGGGTCGGTGGCGTCGCCGGCAAAGGCGAACTGCAGGATGGCCATGCCCGGGAAGCCGGTGGCGGCCATCAGGTCCTTCACCGGCTGCGACAGCTGGCCCAGGTCTTCGGCGATCAGCGGCAGCGGGCCCAGCGCGGCG
>JAGOBT010000367.1 GCA_017999135.1 Burkholderiaceae bacterium | reverse complement strand
CGCAGGCTGTCCTTGTAGTCGGTGATCTCGCCGCGCATCGCGGCTTCGGTGATGGCGGCCACTTCGTCCTTGCGGCCGGCCATGGCGGCGATCTCGTCCACGCATTCGATGTTGATCAGCGTGGAATCCATGTCGAACGCGATCAGCCTGTAGGCCGACAGCGACAGCGGCGGCGTGAACCCGCGGATGAACAGGCCGGGCGCGAATGCTTGGGCCGACGCGGGGGCCGACGCGGGAGCCGAGGAGGAGGCCGAGGTGGGGGCTGTCATGGCGGCGCGGATGTTACCCGGCACCCCGCGCCACCGGCCGCGCTCAGCGGGCGGCCAGCACCTGGCCCAGCACGCGGATCTGCTGCTTGCGGTCAGGCCCGGCCAGCTGCAGCACGCTGCTGCTGGCGGTGGCGCCGGGCAGGCCGGCGGCGGCCAGGCGCCGGGCCATGTCGTCCGGGCTGGTGCCGGCCACGGCGGCCAGCACCGGCAGCGGCGCGGCCGCCAGCGTCGCCAGCGGCGCCACGAAGGGCGGCTCGCCACCGGCGCCGCCCAGCGGCAGGAACGACAGGCCCAGCAGCAGCGCAAAGCCGGCCAGCACCGCACGCGGCCGCGGCATGCGCAGGTAGCGCTGGAAGGCCATGAAGTTGCTGGCCAGGTGCAGGCCCACGCCGGCCAGCAGCACCCAGCCCAGCCATTCGTGCGCGGCCTTGTTCAGGCCGGTGTCGAGGTGGAAGAACATCAGCACACCGGTGACGGCCAGCAGCCCGAAGGCACCGGCGGTGAGGGGTGTGGCCCATTCACGTTGGATTCGCATGCGGCGCCTCCTGGCGCAGGGTTGGAACGGATGCCTGGATCATCCCGCCCGCCGGTCTCCGTCGTCTGTGCGCCGTGTTGCCCACGGGTGAAGCCGTTTGCGCTGGCGCAAGGGCGCGGGCCCGCGGCGGCAGAATGGGCGATCACCCCTTCAAGACGGAGACAACCCCATGTCCGATCCCCTGGTGCTGGTCAGCAACCACGGTGCGGTGCGCACCTTCACCCTCAACCGGCCGCAGGCGCTGAACAGCTTCACCGCGGCCCTGCACCGCGAACTGCTGGCCGGGCTGGACGCCGCCGCCGCCGATGCCGGCGTGCGCTGCGTGGTGCTCACCGGCGCCGGCCGCGGCTTCTGCGCCGGGCAGGACCTGAACGACGAGGGCATGGGCCAGGACGGCACGCCCGCCGACGTGGAAGGCGTGGTCGAGCGCCACTACAAGCCGCTGGCGCTGCGCATCCGCAGCATGCCGGTGCCGGTGATCGCCATGGTCAACGGCGTGGCGGCCGGCGCCGGCGCCAACATCGCCCTGGGCTGCGACATGGTGATTGCGGCGAAGTCGGCCAGCTTCATCCAGGCCTTCAGCAAGATCGGCCTGGTGCCCGATGGCGGCGGCACCTGGCTGCTGCCGCGCCTGGTGGGCCGTGCCCGCGCGCTGGGCCTGGCGATGACCGGTGACAAGCTCAGCGCCACCGACGCCGCGGCCATGGGCATGATCTGGCAGTGCGTGGACGACGCGGCGCTGCTGGACACGACGATGGCGCTGGCCCATCGCCTGGCCGGTTTGTCTGCACGCGCGCTGGCCGCCACCCGCCAGGTGATCGACGATGCCGGCGGCATGGACTTCAACGCCGCGCTGAGCCTGGAAGCCCGGGTGCAGGGCCAGATGAGCCGTGGCCATGACTTTGCCGAGGGCGTGGCCGCCTTCCTGCAGAAGCGGCCAGCGGTCTTCGCCGACAGGTGACTCGCACACCCCCTACGCGCTTCGCGCGCCCCCTCAAGGGGGCAACGCCAGCGGCCCGGCAGATCCGGTTCCGCAGCGTTCGCTGGGTTCGACCTGTTCGGGCCACCATCATGGCGCTTGGCAGCGGATGGTGCCCGATGGGGCACGCACGCCAGCGGCTGTGAGCAGGCCGGGGGCGGCCTGGTCGGCGCCGACCACGCCGGCCCGCAGCGCGGCAGCCTGCAGCGCCTGGGCCTGGTCGGCCATGCTGCGCATGGCTTCCAGCTCGGCCATGCAGGGCGTGCTGGCGCTGAACTGCGAAGCACCGGCAAAGCCGGTGGCCCAGTACCAGGTCGGGTCGAGGCAGGCCAGCTTCCAGCCGTGGGCCGACGCGGCCGGCGCTTCTGGCTTCAGCTGCACCGCCACCACCACCTGGCCGTCGGCCTGGCGGCTGAACTGCGCCGGGCCCGGGTCGGCCAGGTCCAGCGCCGGGCCGGTGGCTTCGCCGTCGGCGCCCAGCGCCTGCAGCTTCAGCATCCAGCCGCTCTGCCGGAACATGCCGGCCACCAGGTCGGCAAACTGGCGCACCGGCTTGTCACCGGTCAGCTGGCCTTGCGCATCGAATTGCAGCCGCGGCACCAGGGCGGCCGACGACTGCGCGTCCAGCGTCAGCTGCAGCGCGATGGACTGCAGGCCCGCGGGGCCGGCGTCCACCTGCACCTGGCAGTCGATGCGGCCGTGCGGGTGCGCGGCCGCTGCGCCGGCGACGGCCAGCAGCAGCGCTCCTGCGGGCAGCCGCAACCGGCTCAACGAATCGCCACCGGGTTGATGATGGCCTGCACGCCGCCGGTGATGCGCGACGCACCCAGCGTGAACATGAATTCCCAGGCCTTGTCCTTGACCAGCTCGGACGTGTCCATGTTCTCCAGGATGTAGACGCCGTTGCGCGCCAGCAGGATCTGGTGCACCTCGAACACGCCCACGCCCTTCTCGAACGGGATCACCTCCACCGCCCAGCTGTCGGCACCCACGGCCACCACGCCTTTGCTCACCAGGTACTCGGCGCCTTCCTTGCCCAGGCCCGGCTCGCCGGCCAGGAAGCGCTTCTTGTCCTTCATGGCCAGGTCCTGCCAGCCGGTGTGGAACAGCACCACGTCGCCGGTGCCGATGCTGATGCCCTGGCGGGCGGCCTGCTCGTCGATTTCCTTCTTGTTGAAGGCCGTGCCTTCGGGCACCGGGTTCTTGCCGGTGTAGGCCACCATGTCGAGCACCACGCCGCGGGTGGCGATGGCCGGCACCTGCTCGATGCCCAGCTTCTTCAGGCCGTCGGGCTGGGCGAAGTCGGCCTGCTTGTTGCAGTTGTAGTAGACGCCATCCACGCCGATGTGGCCCAGGCCGTCGAGCTGCGATCCCACGGCCACATAGCCCATGTAGATGTCGTCGTTGTAGGTGGTCTTGGTCGGGCCCAGGCTGCCGCCGCCAGCCTGGCCGGGCTGCTGGATCAGCACCGACCAGGTGCGGGTGGCGAACGCGGGCGCCTGGGCGTTGGTTTCCACGCCCAGGCGGTAGGTCTTGCCGGTCTTGATCAGCTTGGCCGCGTTCTGGGTGATGGCCGGGGTGATCAGGTTCAGGGCGCCCACCTGGTCGTTCGGGCCCCACTTGCTCTTGCACCAGTCGGCCTGGGCCAACGCCGGTGTGGCGGCCAGGCTGGCAGCGGCCAGGGCTGCGGTGCCGAGCAGGTGGCGCAGTGCGGGGCGGGATGTGGAAGCCATGGATGTCTCCTGTTGCATGCGAGGCGCCGGCGCGGTTGCTGTCGCTGTGCTGCCAGGTTCCCTCGTGGTGTTGTGGACGCCGGCGGGCAGCACGCCGGCCATCATCCGTCGCCCGCTCCGATCTGGCGTTGGGGATTGCGAGGGTCTGGCCTGTCGCGGGTGTGTCAGCGCGTGTCAGCCGACCGGGCGCGGTCGGCGTCGGCCACGAGCAGGTCGACCAGGTCACGCGCAAAGGCCGGCAAGGCTTGCAGGCTGCGCATGCAGATCTGCATTTCGCGCAGCGACCAGTCGTCACTGAGCGCCACGGTGTCGATGGCCATGGCCTGCGCATGCCGCCGTGCGGCTGAGCCGGGCAGGATGGCCACGCCCACGCCCGCTTCCACCATGCGGCAGGCGGCCTCGAAGTTGCCGACCTCGATGCGCGTGGGCAGCACCCGGTGCAGCTTGTCGCAGGCCTGGCGCAGGAAGGCATGGATGGCGCTGGCCTCGTGCAGGCCGACATGGTCCAGGTCCAGCGTGTCGGCAAAGGCCACCGCGCCGGCACCGGCCAGTGACAGGGCGTGGCCGCGCGGTACCACCAGCAGCAGCGTGTCCTGCCGGTAGGGCAGGGTCTCCAGGTTCTCGGTGCGCACCGCGCCGGCCACGATGCCGATGTCGGTCTGGCCCTCGCTGACGGCGCGCACGATGTCGTGGCTGAGCCGCTCGCGCAGGTCGATGTTCACGTCGGGGTGGCTGCGCAGGTAGTCGCGCAGCACCGGCGGCAGGAATTCACCCAGCGCGGTGGTGTTGGCAAACACCCGCAG
>JAGOBT010000015.1 GCA_017999135.1 Burkholderiaceae bacterium | reverse complement strand
TCGACGATCTGCTGCAGCAGCGGGGCCAGCGCCACCGGCGCCGGATGCAGCGTGAGGCGGCCTGACTCGTAGTGCGCCAGGTCGAGCACGTCGTCGATCAGCTGCACCAGCGTGGCCGAAGCCTGCTGGGCCATCTGCCACAGCTGGCGCTGGGCCTCGTCCAGCGGGCCCTGGCCCAGCCGCGCCAGCGCCAGCGTGATGGCCTGCAGCGGCGCCCGCAGCTCATGGCTGGCGCTGGCGACGAACAGGTTCTTGGCCTGCACTGCATCCACCAGCTCGGCCTGCAGCGCACGCTCGCTGGAGACATCGACCACATAGCCGGTCCAGGCGATGCGGCCGCCGTCCAGCGTGCGGGCCACGGCCTCGCAGTGCAGCCAGCGAGGGCCATGCACCGGGTGGTTGTAGTGCGCCGTCTGCTTGAACGGCTGCCGCGTGGCCAGGCATTCGGCCCGGGCGGCGCGCAGGCGGGCGGCCTGCGGTGCCGGCGCACGCAGGGCCACCGCCTCGAACAGGCTGGGCACCTGGCGCAGCCCGGGGCCCAGGAAGTCGTCGACCGCATCGCTCACATAGCGCTGCAGCAGCCGCCCGTCGGCGCTGGCGATGTACTGGAACACCACGCCCGGCAGGCTGTTGGCCACCGCCAGCAGGCGCTGCTCGGCCTGGGTGCGGCGGGCCACCTCGAGCGAAAGCCGGCGCATCCACCAGGCCGTGCCGGCGGCCAGCAGCAGCAGCGCGGTGCCGGCGGTCACCATCAGCGGCAGCCAGCGGCGCCAGGGGAAACCGGGCACCACGTCCACCGCCACCCAGCGGCGCATCAGCCGGTCGCGCTCGGCGGCCGGGATGTCGGCCAGCGCGCGGTTGATCAGCGGCACCAGCGCCGCCGTGGCCGCCGACGTGGCGAAGTGGAACTGCGCCGGCAGGTCGTCGACCCGCGCCACCTGCCGCAGCACGCCGTTGTTGTCGCTGTGGATGCGCAGGTTGGCGTACAGCTTGGCCTCGACGGCGGCATCGGCATCGCCGCTGGCCACCATGTCCATCGCGGCCTGGCCCGACGGCGCGTCGACGATGCGGATGTCGGCATAACGCTCGGCCAGCAGTTCACGCAGCGGGTGCTGGGCCGCCAGCGCCAGGCGCTTGCCGCGCAGGCTGTTCAGGTCCCAGTACAGCGGCGCGTCACTGCGCGCCACGATCTGGTAGGGCATCTCCAGGTAGGGGTCGGAGAAGCTGAACTCCCGGGCCCGCGCCGGCGTGCGGGTGAGGAAGGGCACCAGGTGGATGCGGCCGGCGCGCAGCGCATCGAGCATGTCGGCCACGCTGTCGAACGGCACCACGTCGACCGCGGTGCCCAGGCGGGCGGCCACTTCGGCGGTGTAGTCGGCGCCGATGCCGGCGTGGCCGCCGTTGGCCGTGGCCTCGTTGAGCAGGGTGAGGCCGCGCACTGCGCCCACCCGCAGCACGCTGCGGCCGGCCAACTGGGTGCGCTCGTCGGGCTGCAGCGGCAGCGCGCGCGGCAGGTTGCCGCCCTGGCTGCCCAGGGTGCTGAGCGCCGCCTGCAGCGACGGCATCGGTGACGGCCGCATCGCGGCCACCCCCTTGCTCAGCGCACTGGCCAGCAGCGGCCAGTCACTGCGCACGCCGAAGTGCATCTGCCCGGTGGCATAGACCAGCGAGCGCTTGACCGCCAGCCCGCCGATGCCGTCGCGCTGCAGCCGGTCCAGCGCCATCAGCAGGCTGCCGAAGTAGTAGTCATCTTCGCCCAGGGCCACGGCGCGCAGGGCGTCGGCGGTGTCGTTGCGCTCGCTGATCAGCGCGTCGGGGTAGAGGCGCTGCACGTGGTAGCGGGTGACATAGCCACGCTCGATGGCCACCCGCCGGCCGTTGAGCGAGGGCTCGGCCGCCAGCCGGTGGTCGGCCTGGCGGCCCAGCACCGCGCCGGGGTTGGGCGCGGTGCCCAGGGTGAAAGCCATGTAGGCCTCGCGCGCGGGCTCGTAGCCCACGGTGGTCATCAGGTCGATGCGCCGCTCGCGCAGCGCCGCCAGCGTGCTGGGAAAGTCGGGCAGCACCACTGGCTCGAGCCGCAGGCCCATGGCCTGGGCCAGGCGGGCCAGGATCTCGACCTGGATGCCGGAGATCTCGCCGTTGTCGGCGATCACCTCGTAGGGCCGGTTGTCGGGCAGGTTCAGGCCCACGCGCAGCACTGGCAGGCCGGCCAGGAAGGCGCGCTCCTTGGCATCGAGCAGGTCGGTGGCCGGGGTCACCAGGCCGGGCTGCGGCGCCTGGCGAAAGCGGTAGGGGCCGCCGGGTGCCTGGGTTTGGGCTTGCGCCCACCCCAGCCCGAGGCACAGCACCAGCAGCCAGGCCGCCCGCAGCGCCCCGGCCGCCGCGTGTGTCACGGCGCCTGCTCGCGCAGCAGGTTGGCCAGCTCCACCGCCGAGCGCACGTTCATCTTCTCGAACATGCGGGCACGGTGCACTTCCACCGTGCGCACGCTGATGTCCAGCTCGTCGGCGATCAGCTTGTTGGCCTGGCCGGCGATCACGCGTTCCATCACCTCGCGCTCGCGGTCGGTCAGGTCGGCCAGCGCGCGCTGCACCGCCAGCCTGCCACGCCGCTGCAGGATGGCCTGGCCGCTGGCCTCCAGGGCCTGCAGCACGCGGTCGACCAGGGCATTGTCGGAAAACGGCTTCTCGACGAAATCGAACGCGCCGCGCTTGACGGCCGCCACCGCGGTGGGCACGTCGCCATGGCCGGTGAGAAAGATCACCGGCAGCGCGCTGGTGAGGCCACGCTCGATCAGGCGCTCGAACAGCACCAGGCCGCTGGTGCCGGGCATGCGCACATCGAGCAGCAGGCACGACGGTGCGTCGGGCCAGCCGCCGGCCAGGTCACGCGTGGCCAGGTAGGCTTCGAACGCCTCGGCATGGCCGAAGCCTTCGGACAGCAGCCGGCGCGAGCGCAGCAACCAGGCCAGTGCGTCGCGCACCACGGTCTCGTCGTCGACCAGGTAGACGACGGGAATGCCCAATGGCTGGACTGCATGGGAAGCCATGGGCGGAGTATCGGGCAAGCCGAGCGGCCCGATCAGGCGGGGCTAGCCCGGGGGTGGCCGGGTGGCCAGCAGCGGCAGCGTGAAGCGGAACTCGGTGCCGCTGGCGCGGCCGCCGGCGTTGCCCGGGCGCGCAGGCAGATTCTCGAAGTCCATCGCGCCGCCGTGCTGCTCCACCACCGTGCGGCACAGCGACAGGCCCAGGCCCATGCCTTCGGGCTTGGTGGTGAAGAACGGCGTGAACAGCCGCTGCGCCACATCGGCCGGAATGCCGGGGCCGGCATCGATGACCGAGAACACCACCCAGCGGCCCGCCGCCGCAGCCGGCGCCGGGGCCAGCCGCACCCGCAGCAGCAGCACCCGCTCGGCCAGCGGCGTGTCGGCCTCCATCGCCTGGATGCCGTTGCGCGCCAGGTTCAGCAGCACCTGCTCCACCATGGTGCGGTCAACCTTCACGCGCGGCACCGGCTGGGCGATGTCCAGCTCGACCCGGGCGCCGGTCTTGCGCGCCTGCAGGCGCACCAGCGGCAGCACCGATTCGATCAGCAGGTCGGCGGCGATCACCTCATGCGCCTGGTGGCGGCGGCGCACGAAGTCATGCACGCTCTTGATCACCCGGCCCGCGCGCTCGGCCTGCTCGGCGATGCGCTCCAGCGCATGCTGCAGCGACGGCAGCAACTCCGGATCCGGCGCGGCGGGGTCGGCGCCGGGCAGCCCCGGCGCGTGCAGCAGGTTCAGCGAGCCGGTGGCATAGCTGGCAATCGCCGACAGGGGCTGGTTCAGTTCGTGGCTGAGCAGCGACGCCATCTCGCCCACGCTGGCCAGGCGGGCGGTGGCCTGCAGCCGTTCCTGCTGCTGGCGCGACAGGTCTTCCACCTTGCGCTGCGACGACAGGTCGAGCACCGCGCTCATCCAGCCGGTCTGCTTGCCGGTGCCGGTGACCAGCGGCGCCTCGTAGATCATCACCGGAAAGCGTTCGCCGTCCTGGCGCATGAACACCGTCTCGTAACCCTGGTGCGGCGCCTCGTCGGCCA
The DNA here is from genome assembly GCA_017999135.1 of Burkholderiaceae bacterium. GTDB lineage: Bacteria > Pseudomonadota > Gammaproteobacteria > Burkholderiales > Burkholderiaceae_C > Pseudaquabacterium. The sequence continues at coordinate 12,150 of JAGOBT010000015.1, read as the reverse complement.
CTGCGGCGGCCTGGCGCTCGGCCTGGCGGCGCTGGTAGTCGGCCACGTGCTCGGGCGGCCAGTAGGGCGGCAAGGTGGCGCGCAGCAGTTCGTCGGCACTGAAACCCACCATGCGGCAGAACGCCGGGTTCACATAGACGATGCGGCCCTGCCGGTCCCGCGCGCGCAGGCCGGTCAGCAGCGAATCCTCCATCGCCTTGCGGAACCCCAGCGATTCGGCCAGCGCCTCTTCGGCCGCGGCGCGGCGGCGGCCGTCGCGCACCAGCAGCAGCACCACGCCGAACAAGGCGATCGACAGGCCCAGCACCAGCGCCGTGGCCAGGTTGGGGATCAGGCTGGGCGCGCGCTCGGCGGCGTCCACCCGCAACTGCAACGGCGAGCCGGGCAGGTCGACCACCCGTTCGGCCACGTACACGCCGGCACCGCGCACCGCGCCGCTGCGCGCCAGCCGGGTGCCGTCGCCCTCGACGAAGCTCAGCTCATGGCTGCGGCCGGTGTCGGCGCCGCGTGCCTCGTCCAGCCACTGCGACAGCAGCAACGTGGCCACATGGAAGCCGACCAGTTCACCAGCCTGCTGCACCGGCACGCACACGTCCACCACCTCGACGCCCAGGCCGCTGGACAGGGGCACGAACTGGCTGCGCGAGAACGCCGGCGTGGCCAGCCGGCGGGCGATGCCGCAGGCCACCTCGGCCTCCAGGCCCATCTCGGCGCGCGGCATGCGCTGGAACAGCGGCGGGTGGAAGGGCGAATCGGCCGCGGCGGTGATCTGCAGCCGCGCGTCGCGCCGCTCGATGCGGGCGATTTCGCGCTGGCTGCGCAGCAGCGCCTCGGCCAGGCCGGGCCAGGCCGTGCTGTCGCCGTCGCGGGTCTGCAGGCCCTGCAGGCCCTGCAGCACCAGCTGCGCGCGGCGGCGGATCTCGCCCTGGGCGGCGCCGGCCTGGTCGTCGGTGCGGTCCTGCGCACGGCCTTGCTCGTAGCGCAGTGTCAGCACCACCAGCAGCGTCTGTGCCACCACCAGCAGAAACACCAGCGCCACCCACAGCAGCAACCGCGGGGAGCGGCTGCCGCCATCGGGTGGCGCGGACGGGCTGGTGGCCAGCGTGGCAGGCGGGGGGGGCGCGGTCGTCACGACCGGCAGTATTCCCCGCCTGGGGCGTGCCCGGCCTACGCAGTTGTGCGCATGGCCGGGTTCAGGCTCACTGGGCGGCCTGGCTGAGCTTCAGCGTGCCGGCGGGCTGGTAGCCGTAGACCTCGGCGTTGATGGCGTTCACCTCGCCGCTCTGGATGGCCTGCAGCGTGCGGGCCCGCACCTCGGCGCGCAGCGCGCTGTTGCGCACCGGCTCCATGTAGCCGGCCGACCAGGCCTTGGTCAGGCCCGACTGGCGCGCGGCCATCAGCTCGGCACTGACATCGGCGCGGCTCTTGGTGCTCTGCACGCTCTGCAGCCAGCTGTCGGGCGCGGCTTCCTGGGCGAAGGCCGAGCCGGCGGCGGCGGCGGTCAGGGCGATGGCGGCGATCAGGGAGTGGATGGCGTTCATGGTGGTGTCCTTCAGGGGGGTTGGCAGTGGAGGGAAGTTCAGGTCGGTGGCTGGTGCGTTTGCAGTGCTGTCACAGCGCCGACCACGGAATGAACTGTGACCACCGCAACCGACGCCTTCCGAACAGCCACATGACAAAAACGTCATCCAACGCCAGGCCGGGTGGTGGCACCATGCGCCCCCATGCGACTCCTGGTGATCGAAGACGAGGTCAAGCTTGCCCAGTACCTGCACAAGGGCCTGGGCGAGAACGGGCATGTCGTCGACGTGGCGCACGACGGCATCGAAGGCCGGCGCCTGGCCACCGGTGGCGACTACGACCTGGTGCTGCTGGACGTGATGCTGCCGGGCGTCGACGGCTTCGGCGTGCTGCAGGCCATCCGCGCCGATGAACGGCCCGGCAAGCGCAGCCTGCCGGTGCTGATGCTCACCGCCCGCGACCGGGTCGAAGACCGGGTGCGCGGCCTGGAGCAGGGTGCCGACGACTACCTCGTCAAGCCCTTCGCCTTCAGCGAATTGCTGGCGCGCGTCGGCGCGCTGCTGCGCCGCGGCCAGCAGGCCGGCACCCCGCAAGCCACCGAGCTGCACCTGGCCGACCTGCGGCTGGACCTGCTGAGCCGCCGCGCCGAGCGCGGCAGCGAGCGGCTGGACCTGACCGCCAAGGAATTCAAGCTGCTGGCGCTGCTGCTGCGCCGGCGCGGGCAGATCCTGTCGCGCACCACGCTGGCCGAGCAGGTGTGGGACATGAACTTCGACTCCGACACCAACATCGTCGAGGTGGCCGTGCGGCGCCTGCGCGCCAAGCTGGACGACCCCTTCCCCCACAAGCTGCTGCACACGGTGCGCGGCATGGGCTATGTGCTGGAAGACCGCGCGCCGTGACCAGCTGCCCCACGGTGCTTTGCAGCCATTCGATCGCCACCCGGCTGTCGAAGAAGCTGGCAATCTTCACCGCCGTCGTGATCGGCCTGGTGTCGGCCATCAGCTGGTTCTCGATGGCCACCATGGTCAAGCAGCGCAATGCGCAGGAGCAGGCCGGGCACTGCGACCAGCTCGTCGACATCCTGACGCTGGAAGCCCGCAGCGGCGGTGAGCCGGCCGTGCTGAATCGACTGATCGCCGACGCGCCGATGCGCTCGAACGCCCGCCTGGAGGTGTGGCGCGCCGACGGCACGCCGCTGTATGCCGACGCGCCGTCGCAGCGGCTGGCGCAGTCCAGCCATCAGTCGTCGCACAGCTTCGAGGTGCCCACGCCCGGGCTGCAAGGCGGCCTGCTGCGGGCGCGCTACACCGTCGACTTCACCCGCAGCGCGCAGCTGGGCACGCGCTGGGCGCTGATCCTGCTAGGCATGTCGCTGTCGGCCGGCGTGGTGGTGGCCCTGGGTGCGGGCTGGTTCGTGCGGCGCAGCCTGGCGCCGGTGAATGCGCTGGCGCAGCAGACGCGCGCCATTTCGCCCCAGCTGCTGCACCAGCGCCTGGCTCTGGCCGACCCGGCCGAGGAACTGTCGCCCTGGATCGAGCAGTTCAACGCGCTGATGGACCGGCTGCAACAGGCCTATGGCCAGCTGGAGGCCTTCAATGCCGACGTGGCGCACGAGCTGCGCACGCCGCTGGCCACGCTGATCGGCGAGACCGAGGTGACGCTGTCACGTGAGCGCAGCCCCGAGGCGCTGCGCGAGACGCTGCAGAGCAACCTGGAGGAGATGCAGCGCCTGTCGGCCCTGGTCAACGACATGCTGTTCCTGTCGCAGGCCGACCGCGGCGTGACGGCGCGGCGCGGCGCGCCGGTCAGCCTGGCCAACCTGGCGGCGCAGGTGAGCGAATTTCACGAAGCCACGCTGGAAGACGCCGGCCTGGCGCTGCGCATCGAGGGCGATGCCACGCTGCCGGTCGATGAACCGCTGGTCAAGCGCGCGCTGTCCAACCTGCTGGGCAACGCCACCCGCTTTGCCGAGCGGGGCAGCACGGTGGTGATCGCCATCGCCCCGGCGCCTGAGGCGCAGCAGGTGCAGCTGGTGGTGCAGAACCGCGGCGAGGCGATTGCGCCCGACCACCTGCCGCGGCTGTTCGACCGCTTCTTCCGCGTCGACAGCGCGCGCTGCTGCGAAGACGGCCAGCACCACGGCCTGGGCCTGGCCATCGTGGCCGCCATCGCCCGCATGCATGCGGGCCGCACCCTGGCCGAGAGCACCAGCGGCACCACCAAGGTCGGCTTCACGCTGGCGACTTAGGCTTGCGGGCGGCAGAAATCCAGCCCCGCGCCGGGGTGGCCCAATTCCTGGCGTTTCGTGTTCTGCGCCCGGATCACTGGGGGCCGGGCGCGTCGATGTAGATCGCCCGGAAATCGTTGACGTTGGTCAACGTCGGACCCGTGATGACGGCGTCACCCAGCGCCCCGAAGAAGCCATGCCCGTCGTTGTCGGCAAGGCTGTCCTGGGGCCGGATGCCCCGCTGCCAGGCGCGCGCCAGGCTGTCAGGCCCGAGCACCGCACCGGCGATCTCCTCCTGACCATCGACACCGTCGGTGTCACCCGCCAGTGCGTGGACACGCGGGTGTCCGTCCAGGGCGATGCCCAGCGACAGCAGGAATTCGACGTTGCGGCCTCCACGCCCCTTGCCGGTCACCGTCACGGTCGATTCGCCGCCAGACAGCAGGACACAGGGTGCGTCGACAGGCTGCCCGCGATCGGCCACCTGCAGCGCGATGCCGCCCAGCACCTTGCCGACATCTCGGGCTTCCCCTTCGATGGCGTCCCCCAGCACGTAGGCCCGGACACCCGCGCCTTGCGCCACCGCTGCGGCGGCCTCCAACGCCATCTGCGGCGTGGCGATCATGTGGGTCTGCACGCGGGCAATGCGCGGGTCGTCAGGCTTGACGGACTCGCCGCGGCCAGTCTGCAGCACGCTCAGCACCTCGGCGGGCAGATCGATGCCGTGGCGTCGCACGATGGCCAGCGCGTCCGCGCAGGTCGTGGGGTCGGCCACGGTGGGGCCTGATGCAATGTCCATCGGGTTGTCGCCCGGCACATCGGAGATCAGCAGGTTCACGACCCGCGCCGGGTGGCAGGCGGCGGCCAATCGCCCGCCCTTGATGGCCGAGAGATGGCGTCGCACGCAGTTCATCTCGCGGATGGTGGCGCCCGACTTCAGCAGCGCGCGGTTGACGGCCTGCTTGTGCGCGAGTGTCAGGCCCGGCAGCGGCAACGGCAGCAGCGACGATCCCCCGCCCGAGATGAGGCACAGCACCACATCGTCGGCATGCAAGCCGTGCACCATGGACAGCATGCGCTCGGCCGCAGCCAGGCCTGCAGCGTCGGGCACCGGGTGCGCCGCTTCGACGATCTCGATGTGCTGGCACGCCACCCCGTGGCCGTACCGTGTCACGACCAGGCCGCGCAGCTGGGACGGGTCGCCGGTCCAGTGGTCCTCGACAGCGCGGGCCATCGCCGCCGATGCCTTGCCGGCGCCGATGACGATGAGCCGACCGCGACCGAGATCCTCCGCGCGCGGCAGGTGAGCCGGGACGCAGCGTGACGGCTGCGCCGAGGCGATCGCCGTGGCAAACAGCAGCTTCAGCAGGTCCCTGGGCTGGACCGGCCCGTTGGGCTTGGGGCAATGCATGGCCGGGCTCCGGATCGGGTGACGGGCTCAGGCAGTGGCCTGGCCGATCTCGAAGTTCGACAGCTTCTCCAGCGCGCGCACCATGCCGGAATGGTCCCAGGCCGCGCCGCCATGCGACACGCAGGCACTGAACAGCTGCTGCGCGTTGGCGGTCGCGGGGAGCGCCAGGCCAAGAGCCTTGGCCGCGCCCAGCGCCAGGTTGAGATCCTTCTGGTGCAGCGCAATGCGGAAACCAGGGTCGAAGCTGCGCTTGATCATGCGATCGCCCAGGATGTCCAGGATGCGCGACGTGGCCAGCCCTCCCATCAGCGCGGAACGCACCTGCGCCGGATCGGCGCCAGCCTTGGCAGCAAACAGCAGGCCCTCGGCCACGGCCTGGATCGTCAAGGCCACCACGATCTGATTCGCCACCTTGCAGGTCTGGCCGTCACCGCTGCCACCCACCAGCGTGATGTTCTTGCCCATCAAACCGAACACCGGCTTGACGCGCTCGAACACCTCGGGCTTGCCACCCACCATGATCGACAGGGTGGCGTTCCTGGCGCCCACGTCACCGCCCGACACGGGGGCATCCAGGTAGTCGCAGCCCAGCGCTTCGATCTTTCTGGCGAACTGCTTGGTGTCCACCGGTGAGATGGACGACATGTCGACCACCACCTTGCCCGCTGTCAAACCTTGGGCCACACCCGTCTCGCCGAACAGCACCTCGGCCACGTCCGGCGTGTCGGGGACCATCGTGATGATGATGTCGGCCCGTTGCGCCACGCCCTTGGCGTCCAGGCACTGGGTCGCTGTGCTGTGCGCGATCTCCTCCGGCATCTTGCCCCGTGTGAAGACGAACAACTGGTGGCCCGCCTTCATCAGGTGGCAGGCCATGGGCGTGCCCATGATGCCCAGGCCGATGAAGCCGATCCGGAGGGGATGGTTGGTCATGACGATGTCCTTGTGATGTCTTGCAGGCAGGGCTGGCGGCGCGCCAGATCAGCGCACCAGCGACTGGCGCCAGCCCAGCCCGGCCTCGGTGGTCGTGGCAGGCTTGTATTCGCAGCCGATCCAGCCCTGGTAGCCGATGCGGTCCAGATGCGCGAACAGGAAGGGGTAGTGGATCTCGCCGGTGCCGGGTTCGTTGCGCCCCGGGTTGTCAGCCAGCTGGATGTGCCCGATGCGCGGGAGGTACTTCTCGATCGTGGCAGCCAGCTCACCCTCCATGCGCTGTGCGTGGTAGATGTCGTACTGGATGAAGGCGTTGTCTGCGCCCACCTCCGCCAACAGATCGGCGGCTTGCACTGTGCGGTTCAGGTAGAAGCCCGGGATGTCATGCGTGTTGATCGGCTCGATCAGCAGGCGCAGTCCTGCCTTCTTCAGCGCGTCAGCGGCGTAGCGCAGGTTGTCAACCACCGTCCGGCGCAGCACGTCGTCGGCAACGCCGGCGGGCGCCTTGCCAACCAGACAGTTGAGCTGCCGCACGCCCAGTGCACCGGCATGGCGGATCGCCGTTTCGACGCCTTCGCGGAATTCATTCACCCGGTCGGGGTGGCAGGCGATGCCACGCTCGCCAGCGTCCCAGTTCCCGGCAGGCAGGTTGTGCAGAACCAGCGCCAGGCCGTTGGCGTCCAGACGACGCTTGATGTCGCCCGGATGGAAGGCGTACGGAAACAGGAACTCGACGGCCTTGAAGCCTGCCTTGGCGGCATGGTCGAAGCGGTCCAGAAACGCATGCTCGGTGAAGAGCATCGTCAGGTTGGCAGCAAACTTGGGCATGGCGTTCCTGCGTTCAGTCGAGCATCGACACGGCGGTGGGCACGTCGGCCTTGCCACCCGCGAGTTCTTCGAACTCGACCACGTTGTCGATCTCCGTGCCCATGGCGATGTTGGTCACGCGCTCGAGGATGATCTCGATGACCACCGGCACCCTGAACTCGGCCATCCAGGCCTCGGCCTGCTGGATGGCCGGTGCAATCTCTTCCTGCCTGTGCACGCGGATCGCCTTGCAACCGAGGCCCTCGACCACCTTGATGTGGTCCACCCCATAACCCTGGGCCGTCACATCACCCGGATCCGCGTTGATGTTCTCGAAGCCCAACTGCACGCAGTAGTCCATCGTGAAGCCACGCTGACTCTGGCGGATCAGACCCAGGTAGCTGTTGTTGACCACCATGTGGATGTAGGGCAACTTGAACTGCGCACCCACGGCCAGCTCTTCGATCATGAACTGGAAGTCGTAGTCGCCCGACAGCGCGACGATCTTGCGGTTCGGATCAGCCGCCCTCACACCCAAAGCGGCGGGTACCGTCCAGCCGAGCGGGCCGGCCTGGCCACAGTTGACCCAGTGGCGCGGGTGGTAGACATGCAGGAACTGCGCGCCGGCGATCTGGCTGAGGCCGATCGTCGACACGTAGGTCACGTCCCTGCCAAAGGCATTGTTCATGCATTGGTAGACGCGCTGCGGCTTCATCGGCACGTTGTCGAAGTTGGTCTTGCGCAGGTACGCCAGCGAGCGCTTGCGGCCCTGGCACTCCGCCACCCAGCCCGACCAGTCGCGCAGCTTGCCAGCGGCCTTCCACGCACGCGCCACGTCGACGAACAGGGCCAGTGCGGCCTTGGCGTCGGAGACGATGCCGTAGTCGGGCGCGAAGACACGGCCGATCTGCGTTGGCTCGATGTCGACGTGGATGAACGTGCGGCCCTTGCAGTAGACCTCGGGGCTGCCGGTGTGGCGGTTGGCCCAGCGGTTGCCGATGCCCAGCACGAAGTCGCTGGCCAGCATGTTGGCGTTGCCGTAGCGGTGGCTGGTCTGGAGCCCGCACATGCCGGCCATCAACGCATGGTCGTCCGGAATCGCGCCCCAGCCCATCAGCGTGGGAATCACCGGCACGCCGATCAGCTCGGCAAATTCGACCAGCAGGTCCGATGCATCGGCATTGATGATGCCGCCGCCGGCCACGATGAGCGGCTTGTCAGCCGTCATCAACATGGTCAGCGCCTTCTCGATCTGCTTGCGGCTGGCGCCAGGCTTGTAGACGGGCAGCGGCTCGTAGGTGTCGATGTCGAACTCGATCTCGGCCATCATCACGTCGAACGGCAGATCGATCAGCACCGGTCCCGGGCGGCCCGAGCGCATCAGGTGAAAGGCCTGCTGGAAGGCACGTGGCACCTGCGCCGGCTCCAGCACGGTGGTCGACCACTTGGTCACCGGCTTGGAGATGCTGGCGATGTCGACGGCCTGGAAGTCTTCCTTGTGCAGACGGGCGCGTGGCGCCTGGCCGGTGATGCAGAGGATGGGAATGCTGTCGGCCTGTGCGGAGTACAAGCCCGTGATCATGTCGGTGCCGGCGGGGCCCGACGTGCCGATGCACACCCCGATGTTGCCGGCCTTGGCCCGGGTGTAGCCCTCGGCCATGTGCGATGCGCCCTCCACGTGGCGCGCCAGCACGTGTGCGATCGACTGGCGTTCACGCAGCTGCGCGTAGAGCGGGTTGATCGCCGCACCGGGCACGCCGAAGGCCTGCGTGACGCCTTCCTTCTCCATCACCAACACGGCAGCCATCGCCGCCTTCATCTTCGCCATGTGAGTCTCCTGATCTGAGGAGAGAGATGATGGCCAGCGAGAGGTCGCCTGCGAATCCAAGGGTGCGCATAAGCACTATTCCGAGGCGCGCCGGATCATGGGCAGGGCTACAGTGCCCCATGGACAGAGTCAGTGCCATCCAGGTGTTCATCCGCGTGGTCGAGACCAGCAGCTTCAGCCGCGCCGCAGCGGAGCTGGGCATCACGCAGCCCACCGCCACCAAGGCCGTGGCGGCCACCGAGAACCGCCTGGGTGTGCGCCTGCTGCACCGGTCCACGCGCGGCGTGACGCTGACCGAGGCCGGCCAGCTCTACTACGAGAAGTGCAAGTCCATCGAGCGCGCCATCGACGAGGCCGAGACCCAGGCCACCCAGGTGCAGCGTGGCGAGGGCGGCCTCTTGCGCATCAGCACGTCGGTTGCCTTCGGGCGGCGTGTCCTGGTGCCGATCGTCCTGCAGTACATGCGGCTCCATCCCGCTGTGCGGATCGACATCAGTTTCGATGACCGGTACGTCGATCTGGTCGAGCAAGGCATCGACGTCGCCATCCGCATGGGCCAGATGTCCGACTCCAGCCTGGGCGCGCGCTACCTGGGGCTCAACCCCTGGGTGATGGTCGCCACCGATGCCTACCTGGGCGCGCACGGCGAGCCCCGCTGCGTGGCGGACCTGGCCGGTCACGCATGCATCGTCTACAGCAGCGTGCAAGGAGACGACCGGTGGCGGATGACCGAACCCGGTGGCGCCAGTGCGTCTGTGCCGGTCAGGGGCCCCTTGCGTTCCAACAATCTGTCTGCGGTTCTGGCCGCCGCCAGCAACGGCATGGGCCTGGCCATCCTGCCGTGGTACGTGGCCAGAGAGTCCCTGGCCTCAGGCACCGTCAAGCCAGTGATGGTGGACCACAGCCTGCCGGCGCAGGAGATGCACGCTGTCTACCCGTCGCCGAAGCTGGTGCCCCACAAGGTCAGCGCTTTCATCGGCCACCTGCAGGGCAGGCTGGTTGGAGACTGGTGGCTTGACGCCATCTGAGCCACTGGGCGTCTTCTCGGGCTTGGCGGCACCGGAAGACGCCGTGGGCCAGGTCAGTGCGAGTCGAAGGACTTGGACGCTTCCACCGCGCTGCGAACGTCGCCCCTGGACCCGTTGAAGAACAGGTTCAGCAAGACTGCAGACAGCGAGGCCAGCAGAATGCCCGACTCGATCAGCGGATGGATGTCATGCGGCATCCACTGCAGGTAGCGCGGCGCGATCAACGGAATCATGCCGAAGCCGATCGAGACGGCCACGATGAACAGGTTGTTGCGGTTGCCCATGTAGTCCACCGTCGCCAGGATGCGGATGCCGGTGGCTGCCACCATGCCGAACATCACCAGGCCCGCACCGCCCAGCACGAAAGTAGGAAGCGACTCGACGAGTGCAGCCATCTTGGGAAGCAACCCCAGCAACGCCAGGATGACACCGGCGGCCACGCACACATAGCGGCTCTTCACACCGGTGACGGCCACCAGACCCACGTTCTGCGAGAAGCTGGTGTACGGAAAGGTGTTGAAGAGGCCGCCGATCAGGGTTCCCACACCATCGACACGCAGGCCGGCCGACAGCTGGCCCTGGTCGATCTTCTTGCCCGTCAGATCAGACAGCGCCAGGAACATGCCGGTGGACTCGATCATCACGACGATCATCACCAGGGTCATCGTGAGGATGAGGATGGGGTCGAACGTGGGTGTGGCGATTTCGAAGGGCAGGACCACGTCGAACCAATGGGCCTTGGCCACCTTGTCGAAGTTCATGTAGCCCAGCGCCGTCGCGACCACGGCCGCGATGACGATGCCCAGCAGCACCGAGATGTTGGCAACAAAGCCCTTGGCGTACTTCGCGATGGCCAGGATGGAGACCAGCCCCAGCGCCGCAATGGCGATGTGGGGCAGCTGCGCATACTTCGGGTTCGGTACCGTGGCCACGATGGACAGACCCGCAGGAACCGCGGGCACCACCGCAGGCGCACTGGCTGAAGCCCCCGGAGCGACCGCCGCGCCGGCCATGCTCTTCATGGTCGCCAGCCACTGCGCATGCTCCGGATTGACGATCTGCGGCGCCGTGGGGCCGACCGGAACGCCGAAGATCCAGTTGATGCCCACACGCATCAGGCTGATGCCGATCACCGCGATGATGGTCCCGGTGACCACCGGGGGAAAGAAGCGCAGCATGCGACTGACCACCGGCGCAATCAGGATCGAGATCAGCCCGGCGCCGATGATGGCGCCGAAGATGCGCCCCGCACCCTCCACACCTGGCATCGCGTTGGCCATGGCGACCATCGGCGCCACGGACGCAAAGGTCACACCCATCATCACCGGCAATTGGATGCCGAACCAGCGGGTGACGCCAAACGCCTGAATCAGCGTCACCAGCCCGCAGCAGAACAGGTCAGCCTGGATCAGCATCGTGACCTGTTCCGGGCTCAACTTGAGTGCGCGGCCAATGATCAGTGGCACGGCCACCGCGCCGGCATACATCACCAGCACATGCTGCAGGCCGAGGGTCGTCAGGCGACCTGTGGGCAGTCTCTCGTCCACGGGGTGGACCGCTGTCGTCGTCATCGTTGTCTCCTCACGCAAGGGTTGTTGTGGGTGGAATGGGCACAGGGCAGCCCCGGTGCAGGCATCAGTTCTTCGGCGCGCCGGCCTCGAACCAGCGCTTGACCAGCGCGCGTTCGTCGTCGGTCATCTGGGTGGCGTTGTTCATGGGCATGACCTTGAGCACCACCACCTGCTGGTAGACCATCTGCGCGTGCTTCGACAGGTCTGCAGCTGAGTCCAGCCGCACGTTCTTGCTTTGCAGTGCGGCGCCGTGGCACAGCACGCAGCGCTGGGCCATCACGCTCTGCACGTCGGCAAATCTGGCCGGTGCCGGTGCCGCTGCAGCCGCAGCGGGCGTTGCAGGTTGCGGGGCGGGCCGAATCGCCCAGAGCGTGCCCAGCAGCAGCACGGTGCCGATCACGGCGTAGTGCCAGGGCACGGGCTTGCCATGGGCGAGGGCCTTGTGGCGCAGCGCAAACGACAGCCGGATCAATGCGCCGGCCGTCATGATGGCCACCAGCACCAGCCAGTTGTTCGGCGCGGTGTAGGTGAAGCCGTAGTGGTTGCTCATCATCGAGAACAACACGGGCAGGGTGAAGAAGGTGTTGTGCACGCTGCGCTGCTTGCCGCGCTGGCCGTGCACCGGGTCCACCGGCTGGCCCGCCCGGATGGCAGCCACCACCTTGCGCTGCCCGGGAATGATCCAGAAGAAGACATTGCCGCTCATGGTGGTGGCGACCATGGCGCCCACCAGCAGGAAGGCGGCACGGCCCGCGAACAGGTGGCAGGCAGCCCACGAGCCCACGACGATCAACCCGAACACGAAGCCGCCGACGATCATG
>JAGOBT010000366.1 GCA_017999135.1 Burkholderiaceae bacterium | reverse complement strand
CCCGAGCTGATCGCCCTGCCCGCCGGCTGCGGCTTTGCCGACCGCTGCAGCCTGGCGCAGGGCGCCTGCCGCGCCGGCCCGCCGCCGGCGGTGCAGATCACGCCCGACCATCTGGCGCGCTGCCTGCGGCTGGATGCGGCGCGGGAGTTGGCATGACCGTGTTGCTGGAGGTTGATGGCCTCGTCAAGCACTACACCCTGCCGCGCCAGCGCCTGCTGGCCGCGCCGCCGGTGGTGCGGGCACTGCAGGGGGTCAGCTTCCAACTGCGCGCCGGCCACAGCCTGGGCGTGGTGGGTGAATCGGGCTCGGGCAAGAGCACGCTGGCGCGCCTGGTGATGGCGCTGGAAGCGCCCACCGCCGGCAGCGTGCGTCTGGCCGGGCAGGACCTGCACCGGCTGGACGCCGGCGCGCTGCGCCGCGCCCGCGCCGGCTTCCAGATGGTGTTCCAGGACCCGTTCGGCTCGCTCGACCCGCGGCAGAACGTCGGCCGCATCGTCGCCGAGCCGTTGGCCGCGCAGGGCGGCAGCACGCCCGCGCAGATGCAGCAGCGCGCCGCCGAGATGCTCGACGCCGTGGGCCTGCGCGCCAGCGACGTGGCCAAGTACCCGCATGAGTTTTCCGGCGGCCAGCGCCAGCGCATCGCCATCGCCCGCGCGCTCGTGACCCACCCGCAGCTGATCGTGGCCGACGAGCCGGTCAGCGCGCTGGACGTGTCGGTGCAGGCCCAGGTGCTGAACCTGATGCAGGACCTGCAGGACCGCCTGGGCGTGACCTACCTGTTCATCAGCCACGACCTGGCGGTGGTCGACCTGGTGTGCGACGAGGTCATCGTGCTCTACCAGGGCCGGGTGGTGGAGCAGGGCACGCCGGAGACGCTGTTCAACGCCGCCGCCCATCCCTACACCCGCGCGCTGATGGATGCCGTGCCCGGTGCCCGCCCGCGCGCCCAGGCCGCCGCCAGCCGCCGCCAGCGCAGCGTGCTGCCTGCTGATGCCGACCCCGGCGCAGGCGCCGCCGCCGCAGGCTGCGCGTTCGCCGCCCGCTGCCCCTGGCGCCAGCCCGGGTGCAGCCAGGCCGCGCCGCCCCTGCGGATGCTGGCCCCCGGCCATCTGGCCGCCTGCCACCATGCCGAGGCGGTGATGGCCGGCAGCGCCGCAGGCAGCGGCGCCGTGGCCGCAGAATCCGGCGCAGCCTGATCCGCTGCCGATCCACGACCGCACAGCACCGCATCCCGGTTTCCCCAAGGAGAGCCCGCATGACACTCAGCCGCCGACGCCTGGCGCAAGCCACCGCCCTGCTGGCCCTGCCCGGCCTGGGCCTGGATACCTTCGCGCAGCGCGCCAAGGACACCCTGGTGCTGGGCATGGTGCTCGAGCCATCGCCCGGGCTGGACCCCACCACCGGTGCGGCCGCCGCCATCGGTGAGGTGGTGCACTACAACGTGCTCGAAGGCCTGACCAAGGTGACCGACTCGGGCGCGGTGCTGCCGCTGCTGGCCACCGACTGGGTGAGCGACCCCGACGGCAAGACCTACACCTTCAAGCTGCGCAGCGGCGTGCGCTTCCAGGACGGCACGCCGTTCAACGCCGAGGCGGTGAAGTTCAGCTTCGAGCGCGCCAAGGCGCCCGACAGCACCAACAAGGCCAAGAAGACGGTGTTCGACAACATCTCGTCGATCGCCACGCCACAGGCCGACGTGGTGATCCTCACGCTGAACAACCCCGACGCCACGCTGCCCTTCCGCCTGGGCGAGGCGCCGGCGGTCATCTTGAGCCCCAAGAGCGCGGCCACCACCGCCACGCAGCCTGTGGGCACTGGCCCATTCAGGCTGGACAGCTGGCAGAAGGGCAGCGCCATCACTCTGGTGCGCTGGGACGGCTTCCGCGACGTGGCGGCCATCAAGCTGCGCCGCGTCACCTTCCGCTTCATCAACGACAACGCCGCGCAAGTGGCGGCGCTGCTGGCCGGCGACATCGACGGCATGCCACGCTTCGGCGCGGTGCAGGCCATCGCCCAGCTGCGCGCCGCCAACCGCTTCAATGTCGAGATCGGCAGCACCTCGGGCAAGGGCATCCTGGCGATGAACAACAAGCGCAAGCCGCTGGACGACGTGCGGGTGCGGCGCGCCATCAGCCATGCCATCGACCGCCAGGCCTTCATCGACGGCGTGCTCGAAGGCCTGGCCAAGCCCATCGGCAGCCATGCCGCCCCCACCGACCTGGGCTACATCGACCTGACCGGCCTGTACCCCTACAACCCCGACAAGGCCAAGGCCCTGCTGAAGGAGGCCGGCATCACCGGCCCGCTGAACCTGACGCTGACCCTGCCGCCGCCCAGCTATGCCCGCAAGGGCGGCGAGGTGGTGGCCGCCATGCTGGCCAAGGTGGGCATCAACGCCAAGATCGAGAACGTGGAATGGGCGCAGTGGCTGTCGGGCCCGTTCAAGGGCAACTTCGACCTCACCATCATCAACCACGTCGAGCCGCTGGACTATGTGCAGTACGCCAACCCCGACTACTACTGGGGCTACAACAGCACGGCCTTCAATGCCCTGGTGAAGAAGCGTGCCGAGGCCGCCCGCGGCCGCGCCCAGGTGACGTTGTATGCCGACATCCAGCGGCAGATCGCCAACGACGCGGTCAACGCCTTCATCTTCAACCCGTCGCAGGTGTCGGTGTCACGCAAGGGCCTCAAGGGCCTGTGGGCCAACTCGCCGGTGGCGGCGAACGACCTGTCGCAAGTTTCCTGGCAATGAGGTGCAACCATGCCTGACACCACCGCCCTGACCGCACTCACCGCCGAACTCCGTGCGCTGGAAGACAGCATCCTCGACCCCGCCATGCGGGCCGACCCCGCGCGCATGCGCGCGCTGCTGGCGCCCGGGTTCATGGAATTCGGCGCCTCGGGCCGGGTGTTCGACCGCGACGGCATCATCGCCGTGCTGGCCGCCGAGCCCACCCGCGTGGCGCGCCAGGCGCGCGGCTTCAAGGTGCGCCTGATCGCCCCTGGCGCGGCACTGACCACCTGGCGCGTGCAGCGCGACGACGGCATCGAGACGCTGCGCAGCAGCGTCTGGCAGCAGCAGGCCGACGGCCGCTGGCTGATGGTCTTCCACCAGGGCACGCTGGCCGCGCGGGACGACGAAGGCACGCTGTAGACAGCAGCATCAGCGCCGCTCCACGATGGCCGGCACCAGCTGCAGGCTGTCGCGCAACCGCTGCGCCGCCGTCTGGGCTTCGGCGCGGCTGGCATAGGGGCCGGCCTGCAGGCGGTGCAGGCTGCGCTCGTTGAACACCGCCAGCAACGGCGCCAGCCAGGGCGCCTCGGTGGCCACCCGCTGCTGGAAACTGAACGCCCCTTCGCTGCGCCCGAACGCGCCCAGCTGCAGCCAGAAGCCGCTCGCGGCATGCGTGGCCGCCTGCGCCGGCGCGGCGGTCTCGGGCGGCAACGGCGCGCCGCTGACGGTGCTGCGGGCCTCGGCCGCCTGCGCGGCGGCGGCGGTGCGCTGCAGCAGGTCGCCGATGGGGTCGTCCAGCGTGCTGGCCCGGGGGCTGGCCGGCGCACTGGACGTTGTGTGCCCCGGCGGCGGATCGGCCCGCAGCGCCGGCGCCAGCGCGATCGCCTCGGGTGCAGGCGCTGCGGGCCGCCAGGCGCCGCTGCGGATGGCCTCGTGGGTGATGCGCTCCACCTCCACCGGCGCCACGCCGCCCAGCACGCCCAGTTTCAGCGCCGCGGTGTAGCTCAGGTCGATCACCCGGCCCGGGTGGAACGGGCCGCGGTCATTGACGCGCACCACCACCTCGCGCCCGTTGGCCGGGTTGCGCACGCGTGCATAACTCGGCAGCGGCATGGTCTTGTGCGCCGCGGTCATCGCGTACATGTTGTAGGTCTCGCCATTGGCGGTGGACCGGCCGTGGAACTTGCGGCCATACCAGCTGGCCAGGCCGCGCTCGACCAGCGGCACGTCGCCCTGCAGCGGCGCATAGGCCTGGCCCAGCACGGCGTAGGGCTTGTTCGGCCCGCTGGCGCGCAGCGGCTCCACCCGCGGCTCGGCGTCGGGCACCAGGTGCAGGTCGGGCGGCGGGTTGGCCTCGGGGCCGTCGGCACCGGTCTCGGCCAGCGGCGGCGGGCGCGTCGCGCGGGCCGGGCGGGGCGGTGCATCGGCGGGCGTGGTGGCACCGGTCGCTGGCGTGCTGGCCGGCCGCGGTGGCGTGCTGCCGCAGGCGGCCAGCAGCAACAGCGCAGCCCAGGGTGTCACGCAGAAGAAGCGCTGGTGGGATGGGATGGACGACGGCATCGCGGGCCACACCCTACACCACGCCCCGTTCTGCGC
>JAGOBT010000365.1 GCA_017999135.1 Burkholderiaceae bacterium | reverse complement strand
GCCCACCGCGTCGGTCGGTTCGTCGCAAGCGCCGACCGCCGCCGTGGACAACTCTGCACCGTCTGCAACCCGCCCGCAGTCCACTTAAAAATCGGGGCGTGCTGTTCAGACAAGCGGGGCCACTTCTCTTTTTGCTGCCTGTGCGCCGGTGATACCGTTCCCGCCATGGCCTTCGATTTCGACGCCGCGGTGCATGTGCCGCACCGCATGCAGCCCGGGCTGCGCCGGCTGGCACCGGGCACGGCGCAGCTGACGCCCACCGCCGTGCCGCACCGGGGCGTGGCCCGCCATCTGCGCGAGAAGTTGGCCGTGCTGGGCGCCTTCCGCGGCCAGGCGCTGCTGCAGGTGCCCGGCTTCGACGCCGGCCCGGCCCTGGCCGCGCTGGCCGCCCATGCCGCAGCCGAGCAGCCCCAGGCACTCCAGATCGACGGCGCCACCTGGCGCGCCCCGGGGCTGGGCTGGGCGCTGGACGCCGACGACCTACCACAGCCGGCCGACCCTGCCGGCCACTGTGACTGGCCGGAAATCGGCCCGCTGCTGGCGGCCATCGACCGCCCCTGGCGCCGCGCCGCGCTGCTGAGCCTGGCGTTTGCCGAAGACTTTGCGGTGGTCGACGGCGCCACCGGCACCCTGCCCTGGCTGGCGGTGGCGCTGCCGTCGATGTGGGCGCCGGAAGACAAGATCGGCCGCAGCTTTGCCGAGGCCCATGCGCCGGTGGCCGACAACCGGCTGATCGTCGGCGCGGCGCCGCAATTGATCAAGCTCGTCACGTCGGCCGAGCCCTGGGAGCGCTTCGTCTGGACGCTGACCGCCCACCCGCGCCTGCACGGCCATCCGCAGCGGGTGGACCCCGAGCGCTGGGCGCGGGGGCTGGACGATGACCAGCTGGCCGCGCAGACCTGGTTCCGCACCGAGCGGCAGACCTTCATCCCGGTGCCCGGCGTGCAGCAGGCGGTGTTCACCATCCTGGTGAACGTGACGCCGCTGGCCCGCGCCTTCGTCACGCCGGCCCAGGCCGCGCGGGTGCACGACGCGCTGGCGTCGATGAGCGACGCGGTGCTGGACTACCGCGGCCTGACCCGCGCCCGCCCGGAGCTGCTGCGCTGGCTGGCCCGCCAGGCCGGGAGCAGGGACCCACAGGCGTGAGCTGGGGCCCGCTGCGGCCGGCGCGCATCGACTTCAGCGATGCGCAGGTGCCCAGCGCGCCCGACTTCGGGGACACCTACCCCCCACGGGCTGGCGCGCTGGGGCAGTCACGCCATGTGTTCCTGGCTGGCAACGGCCTGCCCGGGCGCTGGGCCGGGCGCCGGCGCTTCGTGGTGCTGGAGACCGGCTTCGGCCTGGGCCACAACTTCCTGGCCACCTGGGACGCCTGGCTGCACGATGCTCAGCGCTGCGACACGCTGTGGTATCTGGCCATCGAGAAGCACCCGCCTCGGCGCGACGACCTGGCGCTTGCCCATGCCCGATCGGCGCTGCCCGCGCTGGCCGCCGAGCTGCTGCGCGCCTGGCCACCGCTGACGCCCGACATGCACCTGCTGGACCTGGCCGGCGGCCGGGTGCGGCTGCTGCTGGCCTTCGGCGACATCGCCCAGGTGCTGCCCGATCTGGTGGCGCAGGCCGATGCGTTCTACCTCGACGGCTTCGCGCCCGACCGCAACCCGGCCATGTGGGACCCCTGGCGCCTGCGCCAGCTGCCACGCCTGGCCGCGCCGGGCGCCACCATGGCCACCTGGAGCGTGGCCAGCGCAGTGCGCCAGGGGCTGCAGGCCGCAGGCTTCCAGGTGGAGCAGCGGCCGGGCTGGGGCGACAAGCGCGAGATGACCGCCGGCGTGTTCGCGCCCCGCTTCACCCCGCCAGCGCCGCCCGGCCGCCAACCGCTGGCCGGCGTGCAGACGGTGGCCGTGGTGGGTGCCGGCCTGGCCGGGGCAGCCACGGCGGCGGCGCTGGCCCGCCGCGGCCTGGCGGTGCAGGTGTTCGACCGGCAGGGCGGCCCGGCGCAGGAGACGTCAGGCAACGCCGGCGGCCTGTTCCATGGCGTGGCCCATGCGCAGGACGGCACCCACGCCCGCTGGCTGCGTGCCGCCGCACTGCACACCGCCCGCGTGCTGCAGCCGCTGGTGGCCAGCGGCGCGGTGCCGGGCGCCCTGCAGGGCCTGCTGCGTGGCGAGCAGGCGCTGTCGCCCGCGGCCATGCAGCAGTTGCTGGACAGCCTGGCCCTGCCGCCCGACTACCTGCAAGTGCAGCGCCACGGCACCGGCGCGGCCTGGCTGTATCCCGGCGGCGGCTGGGTGGCACCGGCGGCACTCAGCGCCCACTGGCTGCAGCAACTCGGCATCCACGGCCGCTACGGCACGGTGGTGCAGCAGGTGCAGCGCACGCCAGCCGGCTGGCGCCTGCTGGGCACGGCCGGGCAGGTGCTGGCCGACGTGGATGCGGTGGTGCTGTGCAATGCCGCCGACGCCCAGCGCCTGGCCGGCACTGACTGGCCTGTGCAGCCGGTGCGCGGCCAGACCACACTGCTGCCGCCGGGCTTGGCGGGCGCACCCGCCCTGCCCTGTCCGCTGGCCGATGGCGGCTATGTGCTGCAACTGCAGGACGGCAGGCTGCTGTGCGGCGCCACGTCACAGCGCGACGATGCCGACCCCACGCTGCGCCAGGCCGACCACCAGCACAACCTGACCGCGCTGCAACGGCTGACCGGTTGGGCACCCGCCGTCGATGCCAGCCAGCTGGACGGCCGTGTCGGCTGGCGTTTGCTGGCCGACGACCGTCTGCCCTTGCTGGGCCCGCTGGCCGGAGCGTCCGACATCCAGGGGCGCCCGGTGGACCAGCCGCGCCTGGTGCCGCGCCAGGCAGGCCTGTTCGTCTTCACCGCACTCGGCTCACGCGGGATCAGCCAGGCGGCGCTGGGCGCCGAAGCGCTGGCGTCGTGGCTGACAGGTGACCCGGTGCCGCTGCCGGCAGCCCTGCTGGATGCGCTGGATGCGGCGCGCTTCACCAGCCGCGCGGTGCGACGGGCGGCGCGGCCCTCAGTCGCATGACAGGCGCTGCACGCCTGTCAATCGAACGACAGGCGCTGCACCCCCTGGGGCGTGCCCAGCAGACACAGCCGCGCCCGGTGGCGGGCAAAGATGCCGACCGTCACCACGCCGGGCCACTGGTTGACCTCGGTCTCCATGGCCAGTGGGTCGGTGATCTGCAGGCCGCGCACGTCGAGGATCAGGTTGCCGTTGTCGGTGGTCACACCGGCGCGCACCGTCGCCGCGCCACCATAGGCCGCAGCAAAGCGCCGCGCCACTTGGGCCGCGGCCATCGGGATCACCTCCACCGGCAGCGGAAAGCGGCCCATCACGGCCACCAGCTTGCTCTGGTCGGCGATGCAGACAAAGCGGTCGGCCAGGTCGGCCACGATCTTCTCGCGCGTCAGCGCCGCGCCGCCGCCCTTGACCATGCAACCCTGGTGGTCGATCTCGTCGGCGCCGTCGATGTAGACCGGGATGCGTTCGACCTCGTTCGCGTCCAGCACGGAGATGCCATGCGAGCGCAGCCGCTGCGTGCTGGCCACCGAGCTGCTGACGGCACCGGCGATGCGGTCCTTGATCGTCGCCAGCGCGTCGATGAAGCAGTTGACGGTGGAGCCGGTGCCCACGCCCACCACGGTGCCGGGCACCACCACATCCAACGCGGCGCGGCCCACCAGCGCCTTCAGCGCGTTCTGGGCATCCTGGGCCTTCAGTTCATCTTGGTTCATGGCGCATCTCGGGCCGGCCAGGGCCCTCTGGGACAATCCGAAATTATGGCTTTGATCCCCTACGCGCTGACCCGCCCCTTCCTGTTCGGGCTCGACCCCGAACGTGCCCATGAGCTGACGCTGGAATCCATCGCCACGCTGCAGAACACGCCGCTGCAATGCCTGTGGCAGCAGCCACGGGTGGACAACCCGGTGACGGTGGCCGGGCTGCGCTTTCCCAACCGCATCGGCCTGGCCGCGGGCCTGGACAAGAACGGCCGCTGCATCGACGGCCTGGGCGCGATGGGCTTCGGCTTCATCGAGGTGGGCACGGTCACGCCCAAGGGCCAGCCAGGCAACCCCAAGCCGCGCATGTTCCGCCTGCCGGCCAAGGATGCGCTGATCAACCGCCTGGGCTTCAACAACGAGGGCCTGGCATCGTTCCTGGCGAATGTGCAGCGCGCACGCAGCTTCCGCGCGGCGGGCGGCATCCTGGGCCTGAACATCGGCAAGAACGCCGCCACCGCGATCGAAGACGCCGCCAGCGACTACCTGGCCTGCCTGGACGGCGTGTACCCGCATGCCGACTACGTGACGGTGAACATCAGCAG
>JAGOBT010000364.1 GCA_017999135.1 Burkholderiaceae bacterium | reverse complement strand
GCCTGGGCGTTCCCAAGTTCTCCTGACCTCAACTTCTCGAACCGCCCGGTGCGGACCCGCATGCCGGGTGGTGTGGGAGGGGCCCGGCCGTCGCGCCGGCCCCTATCCCGATTGGAGTCGGCCAGGCACCCGGCGGCCTCGTCCTCGCGCGGAAGATGGCGAGTCGGGAACTTCCGCTTTGAGCTCAAACGAGCCGGTTCTCAGTGCGCCGCAGCTCACAGCCGGTATGGCCCATCGCACAAGCTCACCGCTTGCCCGGTGCGCGCCGACTGCTCGGCCGCCAGGCCGATCAGCACCGCCTTCAGGCCATCGTCCAGCCCCACTTCGACCGGCTGCCCGGCGACGCCGCGCACCAGGTCGAAGAACCGCCGGTGCTGGTAGTAGGTGGAACCATTGTGGTCGCCGACGGCCAGCAGGGCTGGATCCACCGGGATCTCCAGCGCGCGCGGGCCCGGCGGGTGGCGCGGGCTGACCACCAGTTGGGCCACCGGCGGCGCGCCCAGGTGGTCGTGCGCCCAGAAGCGGGTGGGGCCCGGCACCTTGCATTCCAGCTTGCCACGTGGGCCGACGATCGAGATCTCTTCCTGGTGGCGCGAGCCCTCGGCGAACATGCACAGTTCCAGCACCGCACGGCGCTGGCCGGGGAAGTCGAGCACCACCAGCGCGTTGTCCAGGATGTCGGGCACCTGGCCGTCGTAGCGCTCGTCCAGGTGGTTGTGGTTGATGGCGCCCGAGGCATACAGCCGCAGCGGGTCGGCCTGCATCAGCAGGCGCATCAGGTCGAAGAAATGGCAGCACTTCTCGACCAGCGTGCCGCCGGTGTTGGCCGAGAAGCGGTTCCAGTCGCCCACCTTGGCCAGGAACGGGTAGCGGTGCTCGCGGATGGCCAGCAGCGTGCTGCCGCCGGTGTCGGTAGCGGCATGGGCAGCCTGCACCAGCGCGGCGATCGGCGGCATGTAGCGGTATTCCATCGCCACCCACAGCGGCGCACGCAATCGGCCGGCCAGGGCGCGCACCTGCGCCACCTGGTCGAGGTTGACGCACAGCGGCTTCTCGCACAGCACCGCCCGCGGTGCGCTGTCGGCAATGGCCACCAGCTGCGGCGCATGCACATGGTTCGGGCTGGTGATGACCAGTGCGCCCAGGTCGTCGCGCGCCAGCAAGCTGCCCAGGTCGGGCATGCGCTGGGCTGCCGGCGCCAGGGCCAGTGCCTGGGCGGCCATGCCCTCGTCGGGCTCGAAGATCGCGCGCACCTGCGCGCCGTCGATCAGGGCCAGGTTGCGCAGGTGTTCGTGGCCCATCATGCCGCAGCCGATGAAGCCGTAGCGGACGTTGGTGCATGGGGTGGTGGTCATGGTGTCGGCATCGTCGATGGTGGGGGTCGGGCATCAGCGCCAGCGGGCGGTGTAGCGGGCGCGGGCGGGGTCGAACCAGGTGTGCGACACCTCGTGCAGCCGGCCGTGCTGGTCCCAGGCGCTGCGGGCCACGGCGCCCACGGCCGTGCCCGGCGGCAGGCTGAAGGCTGCCGGCGCCCAGGCCGGCACCGCAGCCACGCTGACATGGTCTTCGACCCGGTCGATCCACAAGCCCAGCCGTGTTTCGTAGAAGTGGTAGAGCGACTCATGCAGCGCCGCGGCGTCCAGCGCGGGCAGCTGGCGGGCGTCGAACCAGATCTCTTCCACGGCCACCGGCAGCTGGTCGAGCAGGCGCAGGCGCCGCAGCCGCCACAGCGCTTGCGGCTGGTCGGCCGGGGCGCCGCCCAGGGCGGGCAGTGGCACGGCGGGGGCGTCGGTCGATCCAGCCGCACCTGCCGGCGCGCGCATGCAGCGCTGCAGGCTCAGCAGCTGCGCACCGGGCAGGTCGGCGCCGTCCAGGCGCTCCAGGCGGAAGAAGGCGTGGACGCTGCGCTGTCCCTCGCGCTGTTGCACATAGGTACCCGAGCCCTGGCGCCGTTGCAGCACGCCGCGCGCGGCCAGTTCGGCCAGCGACTTGCGCAGCGTGCCCACCGCCACGCCCAGCCGCGCGGCCAGCGTGTTTTCGGGCGGCAGGCGCTCGCCATGCTGCCAGCGGCCGGCGGCGATCTCGCGCTGCAGCAGCTCGGTGATCTGGATGTGGCGCGGCAGCGTCTGCTGCGCCAGGAGCGGATCGGTCATCGGGGCAGGGGGGCGGGGCGGGCGCAGTGTAAGGGGCTTCCCGGCTGGTGCGGCATGCCGATTCCTCTACCATTCCTTCATTCACCTGACAGGAGTGCCCGACCATGCCGCAGCAGGCTGTGCCCATCCGGGCCGAAGGACTGGACGCGATCGAGGTCGCCTGGTTCGCCCCCCTGTGCTCTGACGATTTCCGCCACCTGGGCGTGCCTGAGGGCCACCTGCGCAGCAGCTATGCCCACACGCGCGACATCCTGCTGCGCGCCGAGGCGCTGGGCTTCGGCAACATCCTGTGCCCGTCGTCGTTCCAGGTGGGGCAGGACACGCTGACCTTCGCCGCCGCGATGGCGCCGCAGACGCAGCGCATGAACCTGCTCACCGCCGTGCGCTGTGGCGAGGTGCAGCCGGCCATGCTGGCGCGCACCATCGCCACGCTCGACCACATGCTGCAGGGCCGGCTCACCATCAACATCATCTCGTCCGATTTTCCCGGCGAGGTGGAAGACAGCGCCCGCCGCTACCGCCGCAGCCATGAGGTGGTCGAGATCCTGAAGCAGGCCTGGACGCAGGATCGCATCGACTACCAGGGCGAGATCTACCAGCTCAAGGGCCTGTCGGCCGACCCGGCGCGGCCCTTCCAGACCGGCGGGCCGCTGCTGTACTTCGGCGGCTACTCGCCCGACGCGCTGGAACTGTGCGGCCGCCACTGTGATGTGTACCTGATGTGGCCCGCGCCCGAGGCCACGCTGGCCGACCAGATGCGGGCCGTGCATGCGCGCGCCGCCGCCCACGGCCGCACGCTGGACTACGGCCTGCGGGTGCATGTGATCGTGCGCGACACCGAGGCGGAAGCACGTGAGTACGCCCAGGACCTGGTCTCCCAGCTCGATGACGACATCGGCCGTCAGATCCGCGCCCGCGCACTCGACGCCACCAGCCTCGGCGTGGCCCTGCAGGCGCAGGTGCGCGCCCAGGCCGACGACGACGGTTATGTCGAACCGGGCCTGTGGACCGGCATCGGCCGCGCCCGGTCGGGCTGCGGTGCGGCGCTGGTCGGCAGCGTCGACCAGGTGATGACCAAGCTCGAGCGCTACCAGCGCATGGGCATCCGCGCCTTCGTGCTGTCGGGCTACCCGCACCGTGACGAATGCGAGCAATTCGGCACCAAGGTGCTGCCGCAGCTCAAGACCTGCCAGTTCAACCACGTCTACGGCCGCGTGCCGGCCGGGGTGCCTGCCACCCCGCTGGGCACCGGACCGCGCCGCTAGGCCGCCTGTTGTTGCCGCTCCAGCCCCTTCCAACCCCGACCCCGATGAGCACCTGCCCCACCGTCACCCTGCACCCCAGCGTGCCGCCGCTCAGCCGCATCGTCTATGGCGCCTGGCGCCTGGCCGATGGCGCCGACAGTTCGCCACAGGCCGTGCTGGCCAAGATCCACGCCTGCCTGGACCAGGGCATCACCAGCATCGACCATGCCGACATCTACGGCGACTACCGCTGCGAAGCGCTGTTCGGCGACGCGCTGCGCGCCGAGCCGGGCCTGCGCGGCCGGCTGCAGCACATCAGCAAGTGCGACATCATGCTGCTGTCGTCGCAGTTCCCCGACCGGCGGGTGAAGCACTACGACACCACGCCGGCGCACATCCGCGCCTCCGTCCAGCGCAGCCTGCAGCGCCTGCACATCGAGCGGCTGGACATGCTGCTGCTGCACCGGCCCGATCCGCTGATGGACGCCGATGCCACCGGCGCCTGTCTGGATGCGCTGGTCGACAGCGGCGAGGTGGCCGCCATCGGCGTGTCGAACTTCCTGCCGCATGACTGGCAACTGCTGCAATCGCGCATGCGCCACCCGCTGGTCACCAACCAGATCGAGCTCAGCCTGGCCGCCCGCGGCCCCTTCACCGATGGGCAGCTGGCATTTGCGCAGCAGCACCGCATCCGCCCGATGGCCTGGTCGCCGTTGGGCGGCGGCGCGCTGATGACCGGCGCCAGCGACGCCGGCGCCCGCGTGCTGCCGGCCTTGCGCCGCATCGCCGATCAACAGGGCGTGGGCGCCGAGGCGGTGGCGCTGGCCTGGCTGCTGGCACACCCGGCGGGCATCCTGCCGGTGGTGGGCACGCAGCGGCTCGACCGCATCGCCCGCCTGGCCGAGGCCTGGCGCACCGTGATCGACCGCGAGACCTGGTTCGAGCTGTGGACCCTGGCGGCCGGGC
>JAGOBT010000363.1 GCA_017999135.1 Burkholderiaceae bacterium | reverse complement strand
GCACATGGGCTGACCGGCCTCGGCCCCGGCTCCGATCGACCTGCGGACGGTCGGCAACCGGACCGGGCGACAGCCCAGGCGGCCCCGGTGCGCTGCGCTTCCAGGCGCGGTGCACCGGGGCCGCCTTCTTTCTTTTTGGCGTTGCAAGGGGAACTTCTGCGCCCCACGGGGTCAGTGCGGCGGAGCCAACCACCGCTTCGGGAGCCACCACCCATGACCGCCACATCCGCCGTACTGCCCACCCACCGCCCTGTGCGCCGCTGGCGTGCCATCGCTGCCATCCTGGCCGGCGCCAGCCTGCTGGCCGCCGCATTGCCTGCACTGGCGCAGCAGGCGCCAGCCAAGCGGGTGTTGAACATCAACAACTGGGCCGACTACATCGGCCCCGGCGTGATCCAGGATTTCCAGAAGGAAACCGGCATCCAGGTGCGCTACGACGCCACCGTCGAGAGCAACGAGACCCTGCACGCCCGCCTGATGGCGGGCAAGACCGGCTACGACATCGTGGTGCCCGGTGCGCACTTCGCCGCCAAGCAGATCAAGGGCGGCCTGCTGCAGCCGCTGAACCGCGACCTGCTGCCCAACTGGAAGAACCTGGACCCGGCCATCCTGGAGAAGCTGGCCCAGTCCGACCCCGGCAACCGCCACCTGGTGAACTGGATGTGGGGCTTCGTCACCGTGGGCATCAATGAGCAGAAGGTGCGCGAGGTGCTGGGCAGCACGCCGCTGCCCGACAACCCGCTGGACCTGATCTTCAAGCCCGAGTACGCCAGCCGTCTGAAGAACTGCGGCATCCACGTGCTGGACTCGGCCAGCGAGGTGGTGCCGGTGGCGATGCTCTACGCCGGCAAGGACGGCTTCAGCACCAGCCCCAAGGACTACGACGCCGCCCGCCAGGTGCTGGCCGCGGCGCGGCCGCATGTCACCCGGATTTTCTCGCCCGGCCCGATCAACGATCTGGCGGCTGGCACGCTGTGCGTGTCGCTGGGCTATTCGGGCGACTTCAACATCGCCAACCAGCGGGCGCGGGAGGCGGGGCAGAAGTTCACCATCCGGGCGCTGGTGCCGCCGCGCGGGGCCACCATGTTCCTCGACAGCATGGCGATCCCGAAGGACGCCAAGAACGTGGCTGAGGCGCATGCCTTCATCAACTACATCCTGCGGCCCGAGGTGCATGCCGCGCTGACCAACACCGTGTTCTACGGCAACCCGAACGCGGCATCGAAGGCGCATGTCCAGCCCGAGCTGGCGTCGAACCCGGCGATCTTTCCCCCGGCTTCCGACATTGCCAGCATGGCCGTGATGCGCGACCTGCCGAACGACGCACGCCGGGTACAGACCCGCGTGTTCACCGATTTCAAGGCCAGCCGGAAATGACCGGCCTGGCCGGCCGCGTCACTCGACCACGCCGGCCAGGAAGAACTTGATCACGCCCTTGGCGGCAAAGCCCAGCAGGCCGAAGCCCAGGGCCAGGAACAGCACGAAGGTGCCCAGCCTGCCGGCCTTGGATTCACGCGCCAGCTGAAAGATGATGAACACCATGTACAGCATGAAGGCGCTGACCCCGAAGGTCAGGCCGAAGGTGGCGATCTGCTCTTCGGTGAGGCCGAACATGCTCAGCCCCGTTCGTCCAGGCCGGCGGTGCTGACCAGGTCGCGGTAGGCATGCCAGCTGGCATGGGCCAGCCAGGGCGCGACGACCACCAGGCCCAGCAGTGCGGTGGCCATGCCCAGCACCGTCAGGCCCATCAGCAGCGCCGCCCACAGCGCCATCGGCACCGGGTGGGCCTGCACCACGCGCCAGCTGGTCAGCACTGCAGCCAGCACGCTCACTTTGCGGTCCAGCAGCAACGGCATGGCCACCACGCTGCTGGCATACACCGGCGCGGCCAGGAAAGCCCCCATCGCCAGCCACACCTCGAACAGGTGCGACTGCTCGTTGAGCACCACCACCTTCAGGAAGTCGAGCGGCGTGGTCACCGGGGCCGGGGCGAAGCCGGTCACCAGGGAGGCCGACGTCAGCACCCAGCCGGTGCCGGCAAAGGCCAGCAGCAGGCCGAAGACGATCAGCCGGCCGCCCTGGCCGCGGTCGGGCTTCCAGGCACTGATCGCCAGTGCCAGGTCGGCCCGTTCGCCTTTTTCAAGTGCGCGGCTCACGGCATACAGCCCGGTGGCCAGCAGCGGCCCCACCAGCAGAAAGCCGGTGAACGCGCCCGACAGCAGCCAGAACTTGTCATGGGCCAGCCACAGCAGCAAGCCGCCGAACAGGGCCAGCGCCAGGCCGTGCAGCAGGCCGGGCAGCGGGCAGCGCATCAGGTCACGCCAGCCCCGTGCCAGCCAGCCCAGTGGACGCAGGAAAGGGATGTGCCGCACGCCATGGGCGCGCGATTCAAGCAGGGCGGAGCTCTCGCGCATGGTGGGGGTCGTGTCCGTCAGCCGGCCATGGCCAGCATGGCGCTTGCCGTGGCGGCCAGCGCGGTGGGCCCGCCATCGGGCAGCAGCACCGGCCTGGCCTGCGCGTAGCCGGCGTAGTGCCGGTCCATCGACCGGTTGTACAGCGGGTCGTAGTGATCGGTCATCATGGCGCGGAACACATCGGCCCAGGCACCCGCGCGTGCCAGTGTCTGCCAGTGCACCACGGTGTCCTTGCCACGCAGTGCCACCAGGCCATCCAGCAGGCGGCAGAAGCCGTCGGCGTCCTGGGCGAAGAAGCCGTAGTCTTCCAGCAGCAGCTGCACCCGTGCCGCGTCGGGCATCTGCACCCGCAGAACCTGACCCTGGGCATGCATGTGGCCGATCAGCGCGTCGGGCAGCTGCAGCCGCCCGATCTTCTTGCTTTCGCTCTCGACA
This sequence comes from Burkholderiaceae bacterium, assembly GCA_017999135.1. Taxonomy (GTDB): domain Bacteria; phylum Pseudomonadota; class Gammaproteobacteria; order Burkholderiales; family Burkholderiaceae_C; genus Pseudaquabacterium. The sequence goes on along the minus strand of JAGOBT010000363.1, from coordinate 1,517 downwards.
TACACCGGGCGGCCGGGGTCGAGCGCCCGCAGCGCCTGCCACAGGCGGTTGTCGAAGGCCTTCTGCGTGGGTTGTGGCTGCCCGGGCAGGCCACCCAGGATGGAGCCGCGGTGCGCGGCCAGGGCCTCCAGGTCCAGCACCTGGGCGCCGGCCGCTGCCAGCGCCTGAAGCAGGCGGGTCTTGCCGCTGCCGGTGCGGCCGGCCAGCACGCGGAACTGGTAGCGCGCCGGCCAGGCGTCCAGGTCTTGCCGCACCACGGCGCGAAAGCCCTTGTAGCCGCCGGTCAGCTTGGTGGTGCGGAAGCCGATCTGGTCCAGAAACCAGGCCAGCGAGCCGGAGCGCTGGCCACCGCGCCAGCAGTACACCAGCGGCTGCCAGTCGCGCGGCTTGTCGGCGATCCAGCGGTCCAGGTGGTCGGCGATGTTGCGCGCCGCCATCGCCGCGCCCAGCTTGCGCGCCTCCAGGGCCGATGTCTGCACATACAGCGTGCCGACGATGCGGCGCTGTTCGTCGTCGAGCACCGGCCAGTTGATGGCGCCGGGCAGGTGGTCTTCGGCAAATTCGGCCGGAGAACGGGCGTCCAGGATGGCGTCGAAGCCGCCGAGGTCGGCTGCGGCTTCTGCCGGGGTCAGGGATCGCAAGGGCATGTCAGCGCACCGGCGCCAGGGCGTCCAGCAGTTCACTTTCAATCTGCAGCTGCGCGCGGGTCTGCTGCAGCGCCGGGCCGTTGACCAGGAAGGTGTCTTCCACCCGCTCGCCCAGCGTGCTGACCTTGGCCAGCTGCAGGTTGATGCCGTGGCGCGCCAGCACCCGGGCAATGCCGTACAGCAGGCCGGAGCGGTCGCTGGTGCTGACCGACAGCAGCCAGCGCTGGGCGCGTTCATCGGGCTGCAGCGACACGCGCGGCGTGACCGGGAACGACTTGACGCGCCGCGACACCCGGCCGCGGCTGGGCTCGGGCAGCGGGTCGTCGCTGTGCATGGCCTTGGCGAGCTGGGTTTCCACCAGCGAGATCAGGCCGCGGTAGCCGCTCTGGTCACCGGCCTCGAACTGCGGGTGCACCACCTGGAAGGTGTCGAGCGCGAAGCCGGTGCGGCTGGTGTGCACCTTGGCATCCTGGATGGAAAAGCCGGCGCCGTCGAAGTAGCCGCAGATGCGCACGAACAGATCGGGCCGGTCAGGTGCATGCACCAGCACCTGCAGGCCATCGCCGATGGGGCTGGGGCGGGCGCACACCACCGGCTGCGGTGGATCCAGATGACGCCACAGCGCACGTGCGTGCCAGGCGATCTCGCTGGCGTCGTGGCGGGCGAAGTAGCTCAGCTCCAGCGTCTTCCACAGCGGCACCTCGGTGCCGGGCAGGGCGCTGTGCAGCGCCAGGATCTGGCGGGCCTCCTGCTTGCGGGCTTCCAGGTCGGCATCCAGGTTGGGCCGGGCCCCGCCCAGGGCGCGCAGCGTGCTGCGGTACAGGTCTTCCAGCAGCTTGGCCTTCCAGGCGTTCCACACCTTGGGGCTGG
>JAGOBT010000362.1 GCA_017999135.1 Burkholderiaceae bacterium | reverse complement strand
GCACGCCCGAGCACCTGCGCTACCGCTACTGGCTGCACTTTGCCGAAGGCTCGGCCATGCCGCCGCTGCTGTTCAAGCTGGTGTTCGACGAGGTGCAGAAGGCGCCGATGCCGTTCTTCATCAAGCCGATCGCCAAGGCCATCAGCCAGAAGGTGATGGGCGTGATGGTGTGGCCCAACCTGAAGCGCCAGTTCGATTTCATCGAGGCCGAACTGGGCCGCAGCACCTGGCTGGCCGGCGACGCCCTGACTGGTGCCGACATCATGATGAGCTTTCCGCTGGAGGCGGCCAAGCAGCGCGCCGGGCTGGATGCATCGCACCCCAAGATGCTCGAATTCATCCAGCGGGTTCACGCCCGGCCGGCCTACAAGCGCGCGCTGAAGAAGGGCGGGCCGTACGACTTTGCTTGAATGCGGGTGTGGGCTCGTTGCGGACGTTTGGTTCTGCGCGATCGCGCCGGGCCGGGAGGGCCTGCTTTGCTCCATGTCCCCCGTCCTACACGCCGCCAGCGGCGAATAGGACTCCTCCTTCACTTGCGCAAAGCAGGCCCTCCCGGCCCGGCGCTCAGCCACCACTGGGACCTTCGCCGCGCGCGGAGACGGTGGCTGGCCTCGGCCTCGGGCCAATCAAGGCATGTCCGCAACGAGCCCGAGGCAGCCTCACCGCCCACCACGCTCGTCCGGCCTTGGCCCGTCCTGCTCGTCGAAGTGCTGCACCAAAGCGTGCAGAGCCTTGCGCATGCGCTCCAGTTCGGGGGCGCCCAGGGCTTGCAGGCGCTGCGCTTCATGGGCGCGGGCGGCGGTCAGCAGCGGTGCAACATGCTGCTGGCCGGCGGGTGTCAGCGCCACCCGCACGCGGCGGGTGTCGGTGGCGTCGGCACGGCGTTCCACCCAGCCCTGGGCGACCAGCCGGTCCAGCGTCTTGGTGACCGTGGGCTGCTGCGCCAGCACCTCCAGCGCCAGTTGGCCCACGGTGAGCGGCGCGCTGTCCGACAACGTGGCCAGCACCCGCCATTCCAGTGAATTGAGCCCCGCCGCCCGCAAGTGCGGCTCGAAGCCGCGCCACAGCGCGTGGCTGGCACGCGCCAGCAGATAGGGCAGGTGCTGGTGGACGAAACGGTCGATCATGGGCTGGAGCCCAAGGCGACCGGGTGAAATCCCGCTTGCCTTGGATCAATGAATTTTCATACATTCGACCCACGATGCCGCCACAGGACATTCCCGCAAGCCCCGCTTCCGGCCCGACGTCGGCCGATCTGCCGGCGCCCACGCCCGCCGTGTTGCGTGCGGCGCTGGGCCGTTTTGCCACTGGCGTCACCATCATCACCTGCGCCGGGCCCGAGGGCAGGTCGGTGGGCCTGACCGCCAATTCCTTCAGCGCGCTGTCGCTCGACCCGCCCCTGGTGCTGTGGAGCCTGCGCCAGGCCAGCGGCAGCCTGGCGGCGTTCGACGCGGCGCCGCATTTCGCCGTCAACGTGCTGGCGGAAAGTCAGGTGGATCTGTCGCGCCGGTTTGCGTCGTCGGCAGTGGCCGACAAGTTCGCCGACGGCGGCTGGGCGGCGGGCCTGGGCGGCGCGCCGGTGCTGGCCGGCTGCGCGGCCGTGTTCGAGTGTGAAGTCGCCAGCCGCCAGGTGGCTGGCGACCATGTGTTGTTCATCGGCCGCGTGCTGCGGCTGGCTGACTTGTCAGTGGCGCCGCTGCTGTTCCAGGGCGGCCATTACCGGATGCTGGGAGAAGTGTTGTGAGCCTGTCTGAGCGCATCGAAGCCAAGTGGATCGACAGCTTCGTCGAGGTGTTCCGCCTGTGTGGCGTGCAACCCGGCGACGCCTGCGCGGTGCTGTCGGAAACCCAGTCGCGGCAGAGTCTGGTGCAACTGAGCGAACTGGCGCTGGCCCGGCTGGGCGCGCGCTGGTTCCATGTGGTGCTGCCCACACCGAAGCAGACCGCACCGGTGCCGGTGCGCAGCACCGGCGCGTCCGACGCCATCGGCCGGCTGGAGCCGGTGGTGGCTGCGCTGGCCGGCAGCACCTTCATCGCCGACTGCACCGTCGAAGGACTGCAGCACGCGGTGGAGCTGCCGCAGATCCTGAAGGGCGGCGCCCGCGTGCTGGTGGTCAGCAACGAGCACCCCGAGATCCTGGAACGCACGGCGCCCCACGCCGAAGATGAAGCCCCGGTGCGCGACGCCATGCGCCTGCTCAAGGGCGCGCGGGTGATGCAGGTCACCAGCGCGGCGGGCACCGACCTCACCATCTCGCTGACCGGCGCCCGGGTGGGCGGCGTGTGGGGCTTCAGCGCCAAGCCGGGCTCGCTGACGCACTGGCCGGCCGGCCTGGTGCTGGCCTTTCCGGCGGCAGGGTCGGTCAACGGCACGCTGGTGATGGCGCCTGGCGACGTGAACCTCACCTTCAAGCGCTACCTGGCCGACCCGGTGACGCTGCGCATCGCCGACGACCATGTCACCGCCATCGAGGGCCACAGCGTCGATGCCGACCTGATGCGCGGCTACCTGGCCGCCTGGGGCGACCGCGAGGCCTATGCCGTCAGCCACGTGGGCTGGGGCCTGAACCGCCGCGCCCGCTGGGACGCGATGACCTTCTACGACAAGGCCGACTTCAACGGCACCGAGCTGCGCGCCTTCGCCGGCAGCTTCCTGTATTCCACCGGCGCCAACGAAGTGGCAGGCCGCCACACGCTGGGCCACTTCGACCTGCCGATGCGCGGCTGCACCGTCACCATCGACGGCGTGGCGGTGGTCCGCAACGGGGAACTGGCATGACGGCGCGCCTGGTGACGGGCCTGCCGCTGGCGCATCTGCGCTGGGACGGCGCCCGGCCGCCAGGGCAGCCGGCGGCGGACCGCCCCGCGGTGCTGATGCTGCATGGCGTGGGCGGTGGCCGCACGGCCTGGGATGTCAGCGGCACCGGCGCCATGCTTGCAGCGGCGGGTTTCACGGCGCTGTCGGCCGACTTTCCGGGCTATGGCGACTCGGCGCCTGTGCAGCCCTATGACCTGGCCGGCATGGCGGGCGCCGTGATCGAGACCTTGGCCGCACTCGGTTGCGGGCCAGCGGTGCTGGTGGGCCACAGCATGGGTGGCATGGTGGCGCAGGAGGTGGTGGCCCGCGCGCCGCAGGCCGTTTGCGGCCTGGTGCTGGCCGGCACCAGCCCCGCGTTCGGCAAACCGGGTGGCGACTGGCAGCAGGCCTTCCTGCAGAGCCGCTTCGCGCCGCTGGACGCCGGCCTGGGCATGGCCGGCCTGGCCGCCCGGCTGGTGCCGGCGATGGTGGCGCCAGGCACTGCCGCACCCGCCATCGCCGCGGCCCAGGCCATGATGGCCGGCGTGCCCGAGGCCACCTACCGTGCCGCCGTGGCGGCGCTGGTGGCGTTCGACCGCCGCGCCAACTTGCCGAACATCCAGGTGCCCACGCTGGTGATCACCGGCGAGCATGACCGCACCGCCGCGCCCGAGGTGGCGCGCAAGATGGCCGAGCGCATCCCCGGCGCGCTGTGCCACATCCTGCCCGGCGCCGGCCACCTGCTCAACATCGAGCAGCCCGACGCCTTCAACACCGTGCTGCTGCAGTTCCTGCAGCAGCGCTGATCTTCCGAGGAGCCCACGATGTCTGCCGTGCTTGCCGCCGAGACCGTTCCGCCCGCTGCCGTGGTGGCCACCCGCTACCAGCCGTCGCACATCTGCGGCAACCCGGACAAGCTGACACCGCTGCAGCGCGAACTGATCGCCCGTGTGACGGCGCTGGGCCCGCGCTGGGCGGCGCGCGCCGAGCGTTATGACCGCGAGGCCAGCTTCCCGTTCGAGAACTACGACGATCTGCGTGACGCCGGCCTGCTGGGCATCTGCGTGCCCACGGCCTACGGCGGCCTGGGCGCCGACTTTGCCACCTATGTGATGGTGGCTGCCGAAATCGGCCGCTGGTGCGGCGCCACCGCACTCAGCTTCAACATGCATGTGTGCAGCTGCATGTGGGCTGGCGAGATCGCCGACTGCCTGGACATGACGCCGGCCCAGCGCGCCGACCACGAGGCCAACCGCGCCTTGCACTTCGGCCGCATCGTCAACGAAGGCAAGGTCTACGCCCAACCCTTCAGCGAAGGCGGCGCCGCCGCGGCCGGTGCCGCACCCTGGGGCACCATCGCCCGCAAGGTGGACGGCGGCTACATCGTCAGCGGCAAGAAGATCTTCGCCAGCCTGGCCGGCGCGGCCGACACCTACGGCGTGCTGTGTACGCTGGACCGCACCGACCGCGCCGGCGGTGGCAGCCGGCGTGATTCGATGTACCTGGCGGTGCCGGCCGACGCGCCGGGCGTCAGCGTGGTGGGCGACTGGGACCCGCTGGGCATGCGTGGCACCG
>JAGOBT010000361.1 GCA_017999135.1 Burkholderiaceae bacterium | reverse complement strand
TGGCGCAGCGGGGCTCGCTGGCGGCCACGGCCGAGCAGCTGTCGATGACACCGTCGGCCGCGAGCATGATGCTCAAGGAGATCGAAGGCCTGTTCGGCGCCAAGCTGTTCCGCCGCCAGGGCCGGGGCATGGCGCCGACCGAGCTGGGGCGCGCGCTGCTGCCGCGCTGCCAGACCGTGCTGGGCGACGTGGGCGCCATGGGCCTGGCCTTGCAGGGCGCCGGGGCACCGCTGCTGCGCCTGGGCGCGTTTCCGCACACCACCACCACGGTGCTGCCGGCCATCGTGGGCCGGCTGCTGCAGGGCCCGGACGGCTGGCGGGTGGAGATCGTCGACGGCAGCGCCGACGACCTGATGCAGATGCTGCTGCGCGGCGAGATCGACCTGCTGCTGGGCCGCGTGCCGCGCCAGGCTGCCGGCACCGCCGCCATCGACGGCCTGGCGCAGCGCGTGCTGTACGAGAGCAGCCTGTGCGTGGTGGCAGCGCGCAGCCACCCGTTGGCGGGCCGGCGCAGCCTGCCCCTGCAAGAGCTGCTGGATTGGCCGTGGATCCTGCCGAGCACACAGTCCACCACCCGGGTGGCGCTGGTCGATGCATTCCTGCGGCAGGGGCTGTCACCGCCCGTGCCGGTGGCCGAGGCGCCGTCGTTCTTCTACAGCCTGTCGGTGGTGGCGCACACCGACCTGCTCACTTGCTGCGTCGATTCGGCCGCGCTGCGCAGCGGGCCGCAGACGGCGATCCTGCCCGTGCAATTGCGGCATGAGGCGTCTCCCGTGGCCATGGTGTGGCGCCGGGCGTCGGTCGAGGCCCAGCGGGCGATGGCCAGGCTCGACGGCCTGCCGTTGATGCGAGCGGCCTGATGCCAGGGATCGGGCCGTCGCCAGGATTGCGCGCAGACGTCGCGCTGGGATCCGCGATCAAGTGTGATGGCGAAACTCGACCGCCGACGCGCCCAGCGCGACGAAGGGCAGCAGCAGGGCCAGCACGCCGTCCCCCCATCGCAGCAGGATCCGACGCGGATTCATGGCCGCCCTTCCTGCGGCGCAGCGATGCGCCTTCGCACCGCATCGACCAGCGGCGCCATCGCCGATGGCGGGAACGGCGACACGCTGCTGACGTTGATCTCGCACAGCACGAAGCGTTCTGTGCCGTCGGCCGCCGGATCGCCGAGCATGAAGTCGCAGTCCCAGAGCAGTGGCAGCCGTTCACGCGCCAGGCCCACACGCTCGCACAGCAAGCTGACCCAGCGCGACTCCAGCTGCTGCCGCAGCGACTGGAAGCCTGCCAGATCCGGGCCGTGGTACAGGCGCGGCCCGGGCACCGGTGCATCGGGGTGCAGCGCGTTGACGGCCTGGTGGCCGAAGCCCGCCACGCGGCCCTCGACCAGATAGGCCCGCACCATGCCTTCCGCCAGCCGCGGCTGCCAGGCCTGGTCCAGCATGTGGCCGCCCGCAGCGGGCTCGAAATACGGTGCCAGCGTGTCTTGCAGGGTCGTGATGTCCATGCGCTGCGGCGTGCTGCCGTGCTGGGCGTGCTGCACCGTCAACACGCCTTCGCCGGATTGCTCGACGCGCCACACCCCAATGCCGCTGTGGCCTCGGTGCTGCTTGAGAACGCGGACGCCCTGCCGCAGACGCTGCAGCAGATCGGACGCCAGTTGCGCCAGGCTGTCGATGCGATGAACGTCACTGCCGAACGGCAGGTCGCGGGTGTCGAACAGCACGTCCTTGGTGCCCAGGCGCTGGATCGCGTCGGGATGCGCACTGACGATCACGCCATCGTCGGCCACCTCGCGCAGCACCGCGTCCAGCCGGTCGCGGCGGCGGCCGTCCTCGATGGGGTTGCACCAGGCCAGCACGAGCTGCACACCGCGCAGTTGCTGGCGCACCTCGTCTGCGAAGTCGTCATGCCACACGGCAGGCTGCGCGTCCACGCTGGCGGCGGCGAAGGCCTCGAACAGCGCTGCGAAGCGGCTCGCTGCAGGGTCGGCGCGGTCACGGGCCGCCCGGTCACCGGGATACAGCAACGCGACCTTCGGTGCCGGCGATGCGCTCATGGCGTCTGCCCCGCAGGCTTGTCCACCAACGGGCGCTGCGCGGATTGCCAGCTGTCGATGCCGCCTCGCAGGTAGCGCGCCTTGACACCTGCGGCACGCAAGCGCATGGCCGTGGCGCGGCTGACTTCATGGCCGTACACGCAATACACGACCACGTCGCGGTCGACCGGCAATGCTGCAGACCAGCTGGCGACCGCGGCGGGGTCGCACCAGCGTGCGCCGGGGATCATCGTGTGGGCCTGCGCGAACACGCCGGCCCGGCGCACGTCGAACACCAGCGCGTCACCGATCTCGTCCAGGCTGGCGCCGAACGGCTCGCTCGCCGCGTGCACGGCATGCTGGTAGCGGGCATACACCGCTTCCCAGTCGATGCGACCCATCAACGCATCGACCTCAGCGCCCGCCGCAGCGCTGTCGTCCATGTGATGGGCATGCGCGGCCATGTCCAGCGCCAGGATCGGCACGCCGCCAGCCACGGCATGGCTGTGGTCGTCGGCCCGCTGGTTGACGAGCGCGCCCTCGTGCGGCTGGAACACCAGCAAGACCCCTCCCGGTCCACCGCCCAGGGCGTTGCCCATGGCGATGAACGCGTCGCGCCAGCGTTCGGCGCTGCCGAAGCTGGCCTCCAGCATCAGCCTTGCAGCGGGGTCGACAGGCAGGTCTTGGAGGCGTGCGTCCATCGGAACTCCTTCAACGCATCAGTGGAACAAGCCAGGTGGCGATCAGCCCGACGCCGGCGCAGGCGCCCAGCAGCGGCAGCACGCCCACCTTGAAGCGGAACAGCGCCACCGCCGCAGCCACGGTGATGGCGGCCGACACGGCATCGAAGCGCCCGGCAAAGCCCTGCGGCCAGAGCACGTGGTACGCAAAGAACATGGCCAGGTTCAGGATCACCCCGACCACGGCGGCGGTGATGGCCGACAACGGCGCGGTGAACCCGAGCTTGCCGTGCGTGGCCTCGACCAGCGGCCCGCCGGCCAGGATGAAGATGAACGACGGCAGGAAGGTGAAGAAAGTGACCACGGTGGCGGCCAGTGCGCCGCCGAGCAACAGCGCATCGGGCCCCAGCACCTGCTTCAGCCAGCCACCGACGAAGCCGACGAAGGCCACCACCATGATCAGCGGGCCGGGCGTGGTTTCGCCCAGGGCCAGGCCGTCGATCATCTGCGGGCCGCTGAGCCACTGGTGCGTGTCCACCGCGCCCTGGTAGACATATGGCAGCACTGCATAGGCGCCGCCGAAGGTGAGCAGCGCCGCCTTGGTGAAGAACCAGCCCATCTGCGTCAGCGTGCCCTGCAGACCCTGCGTGGCGACCAGCGCTGCCATCACCAGCCCCCACAGGCCCAGGCCGGCGGCCAGCACCCGGGCCAGCTGGTGGCGCGAGAAGCGCGCGTGCGGGGGTGTCGGCGTATGGTCGTCGATCAGCGCCGGCCCGAAGCTGGCCTGGGCGCTGCCGTGCCCGCCGCCCAGCGCGAACACCTGCGGCCAGCGCCGTGCGCCAAGGTGGCCGATCAACGCCGCCGCCAGCACGATGGCCGGGAACGGCGTGTCGAAGGCGAAGATGGCGATGAACGACGCTGCCGCGATGCCCCACATCCAGCGGTTCTTCAGCGCCCGGGTGCCGATGCGGTGCGCTGCATGCAACACCAGCGCGGTCACGGCCGGCTTCAGGCCGTAGAACAGGCCCGCCACCAGCGGCACGTCGCCAAAACGCAGGTAGATCCAGCTCAGTGCGATCAGGATGAACAGTGACGGCAGCACGAACAGTGCCCCTGCCACGATGCCACCCCAGGTGCGGTGCATCAGCCAGCCGATGTAGGTGGCCAGCTGTTGCGCCTCAGGCCCTGGCAGCAGCATGCAGTAGTTCAGCGCATGCAGGAAGCGCTGTTCGCTGATCCAGCGCCGGCGTTCGACCAGCTCGGTGTGCATGATCGCGATTTGCCCGGCCGGGCCGCCGAAGCTGATGAAGCCCAGCTTGAGCCAGAAGCGGAAGGCCTCGCTGAAGCGCACGGCAGCGGGCGCCGCTGCAGGCGGGGTGGTGGCGTGTGGGGTGTCTGTGGTCATGGGGGCCCGCCAGGCGCGGCGTGCAGGGCGTCGAACACCGCCGCCGCCGCCAGGCACAGTGCGTCGTCGTCGGTGTGCACCGCGTGCAGGCCGGACAGCACGGCGTCGAGCCCCGCCGCTTCTGGCACCGGAATGCCACCGATGTCGAGAAAGTGCACCGCCCGGGCGATGCGCTGCAGCCGCGGGTCGGCGTCCAGCCCGAAGCTGACCAGCAGCACCTCGAAGCTGACCCGCGCGCCCACGTGGGTGAAGCGTGCGCCGTC
>JAGOBT010000360.1 GCA_017999135.1 Burkholderiaceae bacterium | reverse complement strand
TTCGTGTTCACCAAGGCCAACCAGGGCAGTGACGACGGGAAGGATTCCGACGTGCGTGCCACGGCCGATGCCCCGCTGCAGTGGGGCATCATGGACAACACCACGCTGTCGGCCGGCGAGACCGACCTGAGCTGGGATGCCGGTGTCTATAAGGTGGGCATCGACGTCTAGAAATACGTCTCGGGCACCCGCACCACCACCAGCAACGGCGGCTGCGGTGAAGGTGCCAGCGTCAGCCACTGGAAGAACAACTGCACCTGGCAGAGCAGCCTGGGCTCCAATGGCTGGGCGGAGACCGGTGTCAAGGCCACGCTGAGCTACAACTCGGTGTTCGGCTGCAACGTGACCGGTGGCACCCAGACGCTGCAGCAGGTGCTCAGCTCCGCCGGCACCACGGCTCGCGAGGTCGCGATGCGCGAATCTGTCGCGGCCTACCTGAACGCCAGTCACGCCAAGGTGGACTATGCCTACAGCAAGGACCAGGTAGTGGCGCAAACCAAGTGGGCCATGGACAACGCCAACTACGACGGCACCACCAAGGCCTTCCAGCGTGAAAACGCCATGGGCTGCAACTGGACGACCAGCAAGACCAGCTGGAGCAGCGTGGTCGACACCCAGCTGTACGACGCCGACGCGCCTCCGGGGCTGGAGGTGAAGACCGGCAGCACGGTGACCTTCACCTACATCGTGAAGAACACCGGCGACACCGCGCTGAAGGACGTGGTGCTGACCGACGACCGCATCCAGACCGTCACCTATGTCAGCGGCGATACTGACCATGACGGCCTGCTCGACACCCACGAGACCTGGACCTACCGTGCGACCGAGGTGGCGTCCAGCGGCACCATCAAGAACACCGGCACCGTCACCGCCAAGGACAGTGTGGGCGGCGTGGCAAGCGTCACCGACAAGGACGACGCCTACTACACCGGCACCGGCGCGGCCAAGAGCAGCCTGGGCGACCGGGTGTGGGAAGACCGCGATTTCGACGGCGTGCAGGACAGCAACGAGGCGGGTGTGTCGGGCATGAAGGTCACGCTGACCGGTGCCGGCAAGGATGGCGTGTTCGGCAACGGCGACGACATCACGGCCACCACCACCACCAACGCCAACGGCTACTACAAGTTCAGCAACCTCGACGCAGGCAAGTACAAGCTGGACTTCGACGCGGCCAGCGGCTACCACTTCACCAAACAGAACCAGGGCAGCAGCGACGCCGCTGATTCCGACGTGAACAGCGCCGGCCAGACCGCCGAGATCACCCTGGGCGCCAACCAGCATGACCTGACGGTGGACGCCGGCGTCTACCGCAAGGCCAGCGTGGGCGACAAGGTGTGGGACGACCAGGACCACGACAACCTGCAGGACAGCTGGGAACTGGGCATCGCCAACATCACCGTCAAGCTGATCAATGCGGCCGGGTCGGTGATCGCCACCACCAAGACCGACAGCGCCGGCAAGTACCTGTTCAGCGACCTGGATCCGGGCAAGTACACGCTGCAGTTCGACAAGACGAACGTCATGCACTGGAACTACAACCAGTGGAACAACATGAACGGCTGGAAGTGGGCGGTGAAGGACGCCGGCAACGACAGCATCGATTCCGATGTCAATGGCAACGCCACGTCGACCACCAACGTCACCGTCACCAGCCAGTTCACGCTGGTCTCGGGCCAGGCCGACATGACGCGCGACGCCGGCATCACCCCCATCGTGCTGGACCTGGACGGCAACGGCATCCAGACGGTGGCCCGGGCCGATGCGGGCGGCACGTTCGACCTGTTCGGCAACGGCCAGGCGGTGGCGTCGGGCTGGATCTCGGGCGGTGACGGCTTCCTGGCGATCGACAGCAACGGCAACGGCCGGATCGACGGCATCGGCGAGCTGTTCGGCGGCAACGGCAAGGGTGACGGCTTCGCCAAGCTGGCGTCGTTCGACAGCAATGCCGACGGCCTGGTCAACGACCTGGACGCCGCCTTCGGCCAGCTGATGGTCTGGCGTGACGCCAACGGCAACCACGCCACCGACGCCGGTGAACTGGTGGGCTTGGCCGATGCCGGCGTGGCCAGCCTGACGACGGCCTACACCGAGCTGCCGCAGCTCGACGCGCAGGGCAACCTTCACCTGGAGCGCAGCACGGCCACCCTGTCCGATGGCATGAGCATCGCGATGACCGACGTGTACTTCAACGTGTCGGCCGACGACGCGGCGGCCGCCGGTGTCTCGCTGCCGACGATGGCCGACCTGCTGGGCAACGATGGTGCGCTCGACACCCTGCTGGGCGCCACGCCGCAGGGCCTGGGTGGCCTGGCGGCTGACGCGGCCGACTGCGCGGTGGACTGTGCCAACGACAGCGCCGAGGCGCTGCGCCGCCTGGCCGCGCTGACCCGCGACCACGCCCACGGCGCCGTGGCCGCCTGAGCCTGAGCCCGTGGCCCGGCTGCGGCCGGGCCACGCGTCTCGGCGCGTTTTGCCCCCATCTTTGCCCCCATCGCCACGCCGCCTGCCAGGGTGGCGTGGCGTTCTTCTTGGTGCGCCGCCGGCCGGTAGGGCGGCAACTGGGCTGGCTTCCTGCCGGTGTTCCGGCGGCTGGCGCCAGCGCTGGCGCCGTCCAATCGGACCCGCGCCCTGATCGCCTGAAAGCAGCACCCCATGACCGCCCCATCTCCGCATGCCGCCACCACTGTCGGGCCGGTGCCTCTGCATGAAAGCGTGGTCTTCCTGGCCCGCTTCCTGGGCACGCCGGTGCAGGTGGAACGCCTGCGCGACGGCCTGGCCGCGCAGGATCTGGAACATGCCGGCGCCCTGACGCCCGAGGCGCTGGGCGACCTGCTGCGCCACGCGGGCCTGGTGGCCAGCCCGCTGCCGCCGGGCCGGCCGCGCCGCGCCACCGAGCTGCCGGCGCTGCTGGTCGGCGAGGGCGGGCGCTGCCTGGTGGCCATCAGCCTGCAGGACGGGCGCTTTGAATGCCACCTGCCCGGCATCGACGGCAGCACCTGGCTGAGCGCCGATGCCCTGGCGCAAGAGGTGCCGCAGGCCCGCTGGATGGCGGTGCGCCCGGCGCTGCACTTCGACACCCGCAGCCTGCTCTACACCCTGCCCAAGGCCAGGCGCTGGTTCTGGGACACCTTCAACCGCAACCGCTGGATGTTTGCCTGGGCGCTGCTGGGCACCCTGGCGCTGAACCTGTTCGGCACCCTGGTGCCGTTCTACAGCATGGCGGTCTACGACCGCGTGATCCCCAACAACGCGATGGGCAGCCTGGGCGTGCTGACCGTGGCGGCGGTGATGATCATCGGCTTCGAGCTGGTGATGCGGCTGCTGCGCAGCCACCTGCTGGAAGCCGCCGCCCGCCGCATCGACGTGGCCCTGTCGGCCCAGGTGTTTGCCCAGTGCCTGCGCATGCGGGCGGCGTCGCGCCCCGCTTCTGGCGGGGTGCTGGCCAACACCGTGCGCGATTTCGAGGCGGTGCGTGAGTTCTTTGCCACCAGCACCCTCACCGTGCTGGGCGATCTGCCCTTCATGCTGCTGTACCTGGCCGTCATCGCGCTGGTGGGCGGCTGGCTGGCCCTGGTGCCGCTGGCGGCCATCCCCATCCTGCTGGGCGTGGCCCTGCTGGCGCGCCGGCCGCTGGCACGCAAGGTGAATGAATCGATGCAGGAGACCAGCCAGCGCACGGCCCACCTGTTCGAGACGATGAACGGGCTGGACAACATCAAGAGCCTGGGCGCCGAAGCCTGGAGCCGCCGCAAGTGGGAAGGGCTGACCCAGGCCATCTCGCAGAACAGCCTGGAAACGCGCGAGATCAGCTCCCGCGTGAACTACCTCAACACCATGGTGCTGGGGCTGGCCAATGTGGCGGTGGTGGCGGTGGGCGCCATCCTGATGAACGAGAACGCGATGACGCTGGGCCAGATCATCGCGGTCAGTCTGCTGACTGGTCGGGCGCTGGCGCCGGTGAGCCAGATCGCCGGCCTGGTGGTGCGCTGGGAGCAGACCAAGCTCAGCTACGAGGCGCTCGACAAGATCATGCAGGCCCCCACCGACGAGGCCGCGGTCAGCCTGCAGGCGCCGCCGATGCGCGGCCGGCTGGAGTTCCGCGACGTCAGCTTCGCCTACCCCAACCAGCCGCCGGTGGTGGAGGCACTGAACCTGCGCATCCGCCCGGGTGAGCGGGTGGGCATCATCGGCAAGCTGGGTTCGGGCAAGAGCACGCTGCTGCGGTTGATCCTGAACCAGTACGCGCCCACGGCCGGCAGCGTGCTGGTCGACGACATCGTCAACACCCAGCTCGAGCCGCTGAGCCTGCGCCGCCAGATCGGCTATGTGCCGCAGGACGTGACGCTGTTCCACGGCACGCTGCGCGAGAACATCGAGCTGGGCCGGGT
>JAGOBT010000359.1 GCA_017999135.1 Burkholderiaceae bacterium | reverse complement strand
ACACGCCCTCGGCCTCGACCGCGTAGACATGCGCCACGCCCGGCTGCGGGTGGAGATCGGTCCAGGCGGGTTCGGCCAGGCCGGTGGCCACCCGATGGCCGTCGCGGTGGATGTGGAAGCGCAGCGCCTCGCGGGACGGCGGGGCCTCGAAGCGCAGGCGCACGCCGCCGGCACCGTGCTCGGCCGACAGCCCGCGCGGCACATCGGGCGCAAACACCCGCGGGTCGGACCGGTCCGTCGGGTCGACGTCCGGCACCCGTGTGATGCGGGTGTCGCCGGGCACCGGCGGGCCGAAGTGCACCGTGATGCGGTGGTCGTCGGCGCTGAGCTGCGGCAGGCCGATCGCCCCCTGGACCAGCCGGCCGTCCAGCAGCACCTGCGCCACCGGGTACCACGCCGGTCCGGCGGTGTCGGGCGGCACCGGCGGCAGGGCCAGGGTGATGGCCAGCCGGCGCCCGCGCCAGCGCAGGCCCGACAGCGTGGCCTCGCTGCCAGGGCCCAGGGCGCGCCTGGCGGCGGTGGTCAGGAAGGGCGCGATGTGCAGGCTGTCGCCGGCCACCTGCCAGCCGAAGACGCTCTCGGCAACGGCGCCCAGGTAGCCGCCCACCGACCACAACTGCCGCCGCGAGTTGATGACCGGCCCGTCGTCGAACTGCGGCAGCGCGGTCAGCCACTCCAGGTTCTCCATGTTCGACAGGTTCAGCGCCGCGGCGCGCAGCAGCGAATCGAACGCGTGCCCGGCGATGGCCGGGTTGCCCACCCGGGCTGCAGCCCGCAGGGCGTAGGCGCTGACGAAGGGCCAGATCGCACGGTTGTGGTAGACCGGCACGCCCGGCTGCTGCGGGGCGATGACCGGCGCCCCGAACGGCGCGTGCGGATAGCGGGCCAGCGCCTGGGCCGCGCGCTGGGGCGGCGCCACGCCGCTGATCACCGCCAGCGCCGTGCCCAGCAGGTCGAACTTGTGCAGGGCGATCGGGTGGGCATCGTCGCTGGTGAGGCTGGCGTACTGCTGGGCATCGTCCAGCCAGAAGCTGCGGTCGATCGCGGTGCGCAGGGCGTCGGCCCAGGCCTGGTAGCGCGCGGCACCGGCCGCGTCACCGGCGTCGCCCAGCAGCTGGGCCAGCAGCCGCAAGGCCTGGTGGTGGCCGACGTTGGTCGAGAGCGCCCGTGCGCCGGCCATGCGCGCCAGGTGGTCGGTGATCCAGGGTGCGTAGCTCTGCACGCGCCAGTCCAGGAACGACTGCTCGCCGCCGTACAGGCCCGACCCCGGATCGAAGGCCGCGAGGCGGTCGGCCTCGACCGTGCCCTGCAGTGCTGCCAGGGCCTGCGCGGCGAAGGCCTGGCGTTCGTCGCCGTCGAGCTGGTCCAGCACACTCTGGGCGGCGAAGGCCCAGCTCACCCGGTCGGTGGACACGGGCCAGCTGCCGCCCGAGCCGGTGTCCTGCACGATCTGGGTGCTGCCCGCGGGCAGGCCCGCTGGGGCGGACATGCCGTCGCGCCAGCCGCTGGTCTTGAACAGCAGCGATGTGGCGGTGCGCTGCGGGTCCAGCCAGGCCAGGCCCAGGTGCGCGGCGTAGGCCAGGTCGCGCGTCCACACGTAGTGCCAGCGCTCGCCGGTCTGGAAGCAGCGGCAGGGGATGGGCTGGCCGCCGTTGTAGGCGCTGTCGCGGATCGCGTCCACGCTGTTGAGCCGGGCATCGTCCAGCGCCAGGGCGAACAGCGCGTCGAACAGCGGACTGGGGGAGTGCACCCGCGGTGCGTCGGGCTGCTCGTCGACCACCCGCTGCTGCGGCGCACCGTCGCGCTGCGCCTGGCTGGACTGCAGCGTGAAGCGGCGTGCGCCGCCGGGCTGCACCGTGACGTCGACCGCCACGGACTCTTCTTGCGTGCCCGGGTGGCCGGGATGGGCTGGAAAGACCTGTCGCATGGCGGATCAGCGCTGTGGCATGTCCTGCACGCCGTAGCCGAGGCTGACGGTGGCGTCGTCCGGGATCGGGGGCATGGTGGCATTCCAGGCTTCCCAAGCCTGCCGCAGGGCGGCCAGGCGCTCGGGGTGGCGGCTGGCCAGGTTGGCGCGTTCGCGTGCGTCCTGGTCCAGGTTGAACAGGTAGTCGTGGCCGTCGACCCGCAGGTACTTGAACGCCCCGTCGCGCAGCGCGCGCTGGCCGCGGTGGTTCATGCGCCAGTGCAGCGGCCGCGGCATGCGGTGGCTGGCGTCGTGCAGCAGCGGCAGCAGCGAGACGCCGTCCAGCGGGTGCGCCGGGTCGGCGGCCACGCCAGCGGCCGCCAGCAGCGTGGCGGTCCAGTCCATGGTCATGCAGGGCTGGTCGCTGACGCCGCCTGGCGCGATGACAGCGGGCCACTGCGCCACCCAGGGCACACGGATACCGCCTTCGGTGAGGTCCATCTTGCCGCCCACCAGCGGCCAGTTGTCGCTGAAGCGCTCACCGCCGTTGTCGCTGGTGAACACCACCAGGGTGTTGTCGAGCTGGCCGGTGTCGCGCAGCGCCTGCAGCACCCCGCCGATGCCCTCGTCCATGTGGTGGATCATGCGGCGGTACTGGTGGATGTTGCCGCCGTGCAGGTGGAACAGGTTGCTGCGCACCTCGGTGGCCAGGGCCTGGTCGTCGCGCGTTTCCCAGGGCCAGTGGGGGGCGGTGTAGTGCAGGCTGAGCAGGAAGGGCCGGCGGCCGGGGTCGGCGGCGCGATCGTGCACATAGGCGGCGGCGCGCTGCGACAGCAGATCGGTGAGGTAGCCCTCTTCGTGCCGCTCTGCCTCGTCGGCATACAGGTCGTGGCTGCCGTTGTTGCTGCAGTGGGTGAAGTAGTCGACCCCGCCGGACATCGGCCCGAAGAAGGTGTCGTAACCCGATTTCAGCGGGCCGAAGGCCGGCGGGTAGCCCAGGTGCCACTTGCCGATCAGCGCCGTGTGGTACCCGGCCTGGCGCAGCAGTGAGGGCAGCGTGGGCACCTCGGGCGGCAGGCCCAGCGTGGTGCTGCCCTTGCTTCGGCTGTTGATCGGCTCTTCGGCCGCACCGCGCAGCCGGTACTGGTAGCGGCCGGTGATCATCGCGAAGCGGGTGGGCGAGCACACCGGCGAGTTGGCATAGCCCTGCGTCAGCCGCAGGCCGCGCGCCGCCATGCCGTCGATGACCGGCGAGACCGGGCCGAACTCGGCGGCGCGGCCGCCGTAGCAGCCCAGGTCGGCGTAGCCGAGGTCGTCGGCGACGATGAAGATCAGGTTGGGGCGGGTGTCGGTGGACATGGCGGCGGATTCTCAGTCCAGGCCCAGCTTGATGCGGCGGGCCACCTCGCCCCACTTGCGGGATTCATCGGTCAGCAGGCGCGCGGCGTCGGCCGGGGTGCTGGCCACCACCTCCTGGTCGCTGGCCTTGAGCTTGTCGACCACGTCGGGCGCCCGCAGCGCATCGACGAAGGCCTGCCGGAACTTGGTGACGATGGCCTCGGGCGTGCCCTTGGGGGCGAACAGCACCAGGCCGAAGTCGGCGCGGTCGCCCTTGACGCCGGCTTCATCGATGGTGGGCACCTCGGGCAGCATGGGCGAGCGCTTGACGCCCGACACGCCCAGGGCCACCAGGCGGCCGCTGCGCACATGCGGCAGCACGGTGGGGCCGGCCAGCAGGCCGCAGTCGACCTGGCCGCCCAGCACGTCCTGCATGGCGGGCGCGGGGCCCTTGTAGGGTACATGGGTCATCTCGAAGCCGGCCATGGACTTGAGCAGTTCCATCGACAGGTGGCCGGGCACGCCGGCGCCGCCCGAGGCATACGTCATGGGGCCGGCCTTGGCCTTGGCCACCAGCTCGGACACGCTCTTGACCCCGACCTTGGGGTGGCACACCAGGGTGGAGCTGAACTGGGTGGCCAGGCTGACCGGCACCAGGTCGTCCACCTTGAAGCCCAGCTGCTTGTACACATGCGGGTTGACGGTGATGACCGAATCGGGCACCCACAGCCAGGTGTGGCCGTCGGGCGCCGCCCGGGCGACTTCGGCCGTGCCCAGATTGCCGCCGGCGCCGGCGCGGTTGTCCACCACGATGGGTTGGCGCAGCGTGGTCTGCAGCTTGTCGCTGACGGTGCGGATCACCATGTCGCTGGGCCCGCCGGGCGGAAACGGCAGCACCACGCGGATGGGCTTGTCGGGCCAGGCGGGCTGCGCCAGCACCGCGCCGGCCAGCGGCGCCGCCAGTGCCAGGGCCAGCCAGCGGGCGAGCTGGGCGCGGCGCCCAGGCCGGGGGCAGGGGGCAGACAGACAGGCAGTGCGGGACGTTGTCATGGGGGCGGGCTGGGCAGGCAGAAGTGGATGGGCGGCGTGTCAGACCAGGAACGCCTGCGCAAGCCGCACCCAGTAACTGGCGCCGGTGCCCAGGCAGCG
>JAGOBT010000358.1 GCA_017999135.1 Burkholderiaceae bacterium | reverse complement strand
GGGGCTACCGGGGGCAGCGCCCCCGGTCTGGATATCTCTTCCATCCGAGGAGTTAGCAGCTACGGTGGTGCCACACGAGGGACAACGGCCGCGCCAGAGTTGCGGCGTAGCCGCCTAGGCTCAACGTGTTTTCGACTTCAACCCTCAAGCCGACCGGTGGCCAGGACTATCCATGGGCAGTCAGAAGTGGTCATTCTTGATGTCGACCGGTGGGTAGCTTTCCAGCACGGCTTGATCGAGGTGAAGTGTCTGGGCGGCGGCCAAGGTCATGCGCCATGCCTGCCGTTTTCGGTCCCAGGTCGCGCCGCTTGCCAACGCTTGGTCCTTGATGTTTCGATCGATGTGGCGGATGTGCACGTACACCACGGTATTGCGGGCGCGTGTGGCGGGCAACTGCGCTTGTTCAACCAGAAGTTCCACCGTGGTGTAGCGCAGGCCGTTGTCAGGGTCGTGCCTGTAGCGCACGCAGACCAAGGCATGGCCGTAGCGGCGGGTCAGCTTCTTGGCGCCGGGCTGGTCGGGCGCCAGGCGTTTGACGATGCGGGTCTTGTGCAACAGGTGGCTCATGCCGGGCCTTGAATGGCCACAGGGCTTCACATGGCCGGCCATGCCCCACCGACGGGGGATGTGGGGCCGAAGTGCTTGTCCTGCGGTGAGATTGCTGGGAGACTGTTGATTTGTACAGTATCCATCCCTGCGGCGCAATGCCATGACCATGCGTTCCGACCCTCCCCCGTTGCGGCTGCTGGATCAATTGCGCCAGCAGATCCGTGCCCTGCACTACAGCATACGAACCGAGCAGGCTTACGTCCATTGGGTGCGGGCCTTCGTCAGGTTTCATGGTCTGCAGCACCCGTCCGATCTGGGGGGTGACGCCGTGCAGGCTTTTCTCACCTGGCTGGCTGCCGAGCAGCAGGTGTCGGTGTCCACGCACAAGCAGGCCTTGTCTGCTCTGCTGTTCCTGTACCAGAAGGTGCTGCGGCAGCGTGTGCCCTGGCTGGACGAAGTCAGCCGCCCGCAACGTGCGCCGCGGTTGCCGGTGGTCTTGTCCCAGGATGAGGTGGCACAGGTGCTGGGCGCGCTGCCGGAGGCACATCGCCTGTTCGGGCAGTTGCTCTACGGCACGGGCATGCGGCTGCTGGAGGGGCTGCGCCTGCGCACCAAGGACATCGATTTCGCGCGCCGCGCCATCATCGTGCGCGAAGGCAAGGGCGCCAAGGACCGTGTGGTGATGCTGCCGGCCTCTCTGGAGGCGCCTTTGCGGGCCCAGCTCGCCGCCGCGCACGCGCTGTGGTCGGCTGATCGTGCCGCCGGTGTGCCGGGTGTGCAACTGCCCCATGCACTCGACCGCAAGTATCCGCGCGCCGCCCTGTCGTTCGCCTGGTTCTGGGTGTTTCCGCAAGCCACCTTGTCGGCCGATCCACGTGGCATCTGCACCCGCCGGCATCACCAGCATGAGCAGGTCTTCCAGCGTGCCTTCAAGCGCGCGCTGCGGGATGTGGATCTGCATCAGCCAGCCTCGCCGCACACCTTGCGCCACTCGTTTGCCACCCATCTGCTGCTGTCCGGCTACGACATCCGCACCGTGCAAGAGCTGCTGGGCCATTCCGATGTCAGCACCACCATGGTCTACACCCATGTGCTCAAGCTCGGTGGTGGTGCGGTGCGCAGTCCGGTGGACAACCTGGCCAGCCTGCCCGCAGCGGTGGCGCCGCCTGCCATGCCACCGCCGCCATCTGCGTTGCCATCGCCGTCGTCGCCGTTCCCTGTGTGGCCTGCCGGCCCGGGGCCGCATCGCCGCCCGCCCCAGGCCCGTGAGCCGCAGGCCGTCTATGCCAGCCCCACCCGGCCATGCCGCCCGCCTACGCCGAACTGCACTGCCGCAGCTGCTTCAGCTTCCTGACCGGCGCCTCGCGCCCGCCAGAGCTGGTGGCCGAGGCGCAGCGCCGCGGTTACACCGCGCTGGCCATCACCGACGAGTGTTCGCTGTCCGGCGTGGTGCATGCGCATGAAGCCGCGCTGGAAGCCCGCCTGCCGCTGGTCATCGGCGCGCAGATGAACCTGTCGCCCGCGCCCACCGGCGATGGGGCGGTGCTGGCCGCCCATGGGCCGCCGCGCCTGGTGCTGCTGGCGCAGACGCGCCGCGGCTACGGCAACCTGGCGCAGTGGATCAGCGTGGCCCGCCGCCGCGCACCCAAGGGCCAGTACCAGGCCCATGCCGGTGATCTGGAGGGCAGGGTGCCCCACGCGCCGTTCCTCGCCGGCCTGCCGGGCTGTTTCGCCATCCTGCTGCCGCAGCCGGGCCAGTCGTTCGAGTCGGTCCACGCCCAGGCCATGTGGCTCAAGACCTGGTTCGGTCCTGACCGCTGCGCCATCGCGGTGGAATTGCTCGGCCATCCGCAGGATGCCCAGCGCCTGGCCGTGCTGCCCCGCGTGGCCGACCACACCGGCCTGCCGCTGGTGGCCTGCGGTGATGTGCTGATGCATGCCCGCGCCCGCAAGCCCCTGCAGGATGCGCTGACCGCCACCCGCCTGGGCTGCACCGTGGCCGCCGCCGGCCTGGCGCTGGCGCCCAACGCCGAAGCGCACCTGCGCTCGCGCCAGCGCCTGGCGCGGCTGTACGCCCCGGCCTGGCTGGCCGCCAGCGTGGCCATCGCCGCCAGCTGCAGCTTCTCGCTGGCCGAGCTGCGCTATGAATACCCCGACGAGATCGTGCCCGCCGGCCACACGCCCACCAGCTGGCTGCGGGCGCTGACCGAGGCGGGCGTGCGCCAGCGCTATCCCGATGGTGAGCTGCCGTCGGTGCGCCAGACCATCGAGCATGAACTGGCCCTGATCGCCCAGCTGAAGTTCGAGCCCTACTTCCTCACCGTGGCCGACATCGTGCAGTGGGCGCGCCGCCAGGGCATCCTGTGCCAGGGCCGCGGCAGCGCGGCCAATTCGGTGGTCTGCTTCTGCCTGGGCGTCACCGAGGTCGACCCCACCGCCAAGCACATGACCCTGCTCTTCGGCCGCTTCATCAGCGCCGAACGCAACGAGCCGCCCGACATCGACATCGATTTCGAGCACCAGCGCCGTGAAGAGGTCATCCAGCACATCTACCGCAAATACGGCCGCCACCGCGCCGCGCTCACCGGCGTGATGATCAGCTACCGGCCGCGCTCGGCGCTGCGCGACATGGGCCGCGCGCTGGGCATCGATGCCGACCGCATCGACGCCGTGTCCAAGGGCCAGCAGTGGTGGGACGGCCGTGGCATCGCACCCGAGCGCCTGGCCGAGCAAGGCTTCGACCCCGCCTCGCCCATCTGCCAGCAGTGGCTGGAACTCACCCGCCAGCTGATCGGCTTTCCGCGCCATCTCAGCCAGCATCCAGGCGGCTTCGTCATCGCGCGTGACGACATCTCGCGCCTGGTGCCGGTGGAAAACGCCGCCATGGACGACCGCACCGTCATCCAGTGGGACAAGGACGATCTGGATGCGCTGGGCCTGATCAAGGTCGACATCCTGGCCCTGGGCATGCTCAGTGCCATCCGCCGCGCGCTGGCCATGGTGGCGGTCAAGCAGGGCCTGCCGTCGCTGCAGATGCACCAGCTGCCGCAGGGCGATGCGGCGGTGTACGACATGCTGTGCCGGGCCGACAGCATCGGCACCTTCCAGGTCGAAAGCCGCGCCCAGATGAGCATGCTGCCGCGCCTGAAGCCGCGTGAGTTCTACGACCTGGTGATCGAGGTCGCCATCGTGCGGCCCGGCCCCATCCAGGGCGGCATGGTGCACCCCTACCTGCGCCGCCGCTCGGGTGAAGAACCCGAGGACTACCCCAACGAGGCGGTGCGCCAGGCCCTGGGCCGCACCAAGGGCGTGCCCATCTTTCAGGAGCAGGTGATGCAGCTGGCCATCCTGGCGGCCGATTTCACCCCTGGCGAGGCCGACGCCCTGCGCCGCGCCATGGCCGCCTGGAAGCGCAAGGGCGGCCTCGGCCCCTTCCATGACCGCCTGGTCGGCCGCATGGTGGCCAAGGGCTATGCGCCAGCCTATGCCGAGCGCATCTTCAAGCAGATCGAGGGCTTCGGCGAATACGGCTTCCCGGAAAGCCACGCCGCCAGCTTTGCGCTGCTGGTCTATGTCAGCGCCTGGCTGAAGTGCCACCACCCGGATGCCTTCCTGGCTGCGCTGCTCAACAGCCAGCCGATGGGCTTCTACGCCCCGGCCCAGCTGGTGCGTGATGCGCGCGCCCACGGCGTGCAGGTGCTGCCGGTGGATGTGCTGCGCAGTGAGTGGGACACGGTGCTGGAAGGGCAGGGCAGTGAGGGGCAGCTTCCGGTGCGCCTGGGCTTGAGCCGCATCATCGGCCTGGCCGAAGACGATGCCCGCCGCCTGCTGGCCGCGCGTGCGGCGTTGGCGCC
>JAGOBT010000357.1 GCA_017999135.1 Burkholderiaceae bacterium | reverse complement strand
GTACAGCGCGAAGTCGCTCAGGCCGGCGTAGCCGTCACCGGCGAACAGGTTCTTGCCGTCCTTCCAGACCGACTGGTGCACATGCATGCCGCTGCCGTTGTCGCCGACGATGGGCTTGGGCATGAAGGTGGCGGTCTTGCCGTAGGCGGCGGCCACGTTGTGGATCACGTACTTCTGCAGTTGCACCCAGTCGGCGCGCTGGATCAGCGTGCTGAACTTGGTGCCGATCTCCATCTGGCCGGCGTTGGCCACCTCGTGGTGGTGCACCTCGACCGGGATGCCCAGGCTTTCGAGGATCAGGCACATCTCCGAGCGCAGGTCCTGGCCGCTGTCGACCGGGGGCACCGGGAAATAGCCGCCCTTGACCGCGGGACGGAAGCCGCTGTTGCCGTGCTCGTATTCCTTGCCGGTGTTCCAGGCGGCCTCTTCGCTCTCGATCTTCGAGAAGCAGCCCGACATGTCCACGCCCCAGCGCACGCTGTCGAACACGAAGAATTCGGGTTCCGGGCCGAAGTAGGCGGTGTCGCCCAGGCCGGTGCTCTTCATGTAGGCCTCGGCGCGCTTGGCCAGGCTGCGGGGGTCACGCTCGTAGGGCTTGCCGTCGGCCGGGTCGACCACGTCGCAGGTCAGGATCAGCGTCGGCTCTTCGAAGAACGGGTCGATGTTGGCCGTGTTCGGGTCGGGCATGAGTTGCATGTCCGAGGCCTCGATGCCCTTCCAGCCAGCGATCGAGGAGCCGTCGAAGGCATGGCCCGACGTGAACTTGTCTTCATCGAAATGCGAGACGGGCACGGAAACGTGCTGCTCCTTGCCGCGGGTGTCGGTGAAACGGAAATCAACGAACTTGATCTCGTTTTCCTTCACCATGGCCATCACATCGGCGACGGTCTTTGCCATCAGGAATCTCCTAGCGGGACGCTTTTTGCAGAGGGGGGAATGAGGGGCGTTGTGCGGGCCGCAGCCGGCCGGTCGGCCTGCTGGGCGCACAAGAATGTAGCAGAAACCATGCCATGGACTGGGGCAGCAGCGCCACTGTCAACAGGCCACTGACCCAGGGTGCACCGGGCCGACGAGGTCGGCCAGTGCACCGACTTGATGCCCATCAATGCTCTATGTTGGTGCAGCCTCAGCGCACCATTTCGGGGCCCAGTTCAGCACCGACTGCACGCAGGCCCTCCAGCAGCGCGGCATACGCCGGCACCGTGCCATCGGGCCGGCCCTTGACGCCCAGTTCGATGTGGCGACCGTAGGTCGGGTGGTCGACGCTGGGCAGGCTGAACACCTTGATGCCGGCGAAGCGCGACTCGATCGCCTCCATCAGCGGCGTGAGCGCCGCCTCCATCGCGCCCATCACGATCACCGAGCGCTCGGTCTGCACATGGCTGCCATGCAAGGCGCGGTAGGGGCCGTCGAGCAGCGATTCGATCATCGGGTGCGCCATCACCGGGAAGCCGGGCACGAAGTGCACGTCGCCGATGCTGAAGCCGGGGATCTTGTTGTACGGGTTGGCGATGATGGCCGCGCCTTCCGGGAAGGTGCCCATGTTCAGCCGGTGCAGGTTGTCGGGCCGGTCAGGCTCGTAGGGCACGCCCTGCTCGCGGGCGACGTCCTGCATGCGCTGGCGGATCAGCACCTCGGCCTCGGGGTGCAGCACCAGCGGCCGGCCCAGCGCGGCGGCGGCGGACTGGCGGGTGTGGTCGTCCGGCGTGGCACCGATGCCGCCGCAGCTGAAGACGATGTCGCCGCAGGCAAACGCATGCTGCAGCGCTGCGGTGATCTGCGCCCGGTCGTCGCCCAGGTAGCGGGCCCAGGCCAGGCTCAGGCCGCGCTCGCCCAGCAGGGCGATGACCTTGGCCATGTGCTTGTCCTGCCGCTTGCCGGAGAGGATCTCGTCGCCGACGATGATGAGGCCGAAATTGCGCATGGAAGGTTGCTCAGGGTGCAGGCGGTGGAAGTGCCGGTCCGGCAGCCGGGCCGGACGGAAGGGTTGGCGTGGCGGGCGCCACGTCGATGATGTCGCCGGTGGGCGGCTCGCGGTCGACGCTGGCCGACTGGCCGCGCAGTTCGGCCAGCGCACGCAGCGCAAAGTGGGTGAACCACAGCGCCGAGAAGCCGAACACCAGCGTGTACAGCCACACCGACACCACGATCAGCAGCGGTGCGAACACCAGCGTCAGCGCGCTGGCCGCCCATAGCAGCGACGGCGCGGCACCCAGAAAGCCCGACACCACGCCGATGCCCAGCAAGGGCAGGCGCTGGCGCTGCATGATCTGGCGGCGCTCGTCGGCGCTGGCATGGTCGGCCAGCACGTCGAAGGCCATCACCCGGTAGTTGAGCCAGCCCCAGATCATGGGTGGCACCACCAGCACCAGCGGCGGGATGAACCACAGCGGAATGCTGATCACCAGCGCCAGCAGGGCCAGCACGGTGCAGGCCAGCGACCAGAAGATGCTGCTGGCGATGCCTGCGCCGCGCTTGCGCTCCAGCGCCGGAAAGCGCCGCGTGGCCACCAGGTTGACGATGGCTGGCGTCATCAGCCACGCCACCAGCAACACCGACAGCACCACGATCACCGGCGCCGCCAGCGCCACCACGATCAGCGGAGCCAGCACGGTGCGGAAGCTGCTGCCCACCAGCGATTCCACCCACTTCAGCGCCGCGTCCACCAGCGACCAGGTCTCCAGCGTGGTGCGCACGCCGGCCACCGCCGCCTCCCAGTAGAACCAGCCCAGGCCCAGCGTGAGGGCGATGCCGATCAGCAGCGGCAGCAGCGACAGGCCGATCACCTTGGGGTGCAGGCAGTAGGCGCCGGCGCGCCAGAACGAATCGAGCAGGTGTCTCATGGGGTCGCGATCATCTGGCGGCGAGGATAGCCCAGCGCAGCCAGGCACGGCCCGCGGCGGGCTTCAGCCGCGGCCGGCCAGGCGCTTGAGGCCCAGCCACTGCTGGGCCCAGAAGCCGCGGCCGTAGTCGCGGCCTTCCAGCTGGTCGCGGATGCCGGTGGGCTGCAGCGGGTCGTCGAAGCGGGCGCTGCGAAACAGGATGTCCCACACCGGGAACAGCACCGCGAAGTTGTGCCCGCCCAGGCTGCCCTGCCCGGCCGATTCATGCCCCAGGCCCACGGCATGGTGCAGGCGGTGGAAGCGCGGGCTGACCAGAAGCCCCCTGAGCGGCCCGAAGTCCAGCCGCACGTTGGCATGCGACAGGCTTTCCACCAGCTGGGTGATGGCGACGATGGCGACGAACTGCCCGGGCGCCACGCCCACGGCCAGCGCCAGCAGCACGAACACGCTGTCGCGCAACAGGTCGTCGAGCAGGTGGTTGCGGTTGTCGCTCCACAGCGTCATCTGGCGCTGGCTGTGGTGCACCGCGTGCAGCTGCCACCACCAGCCCACGCTGTGCTGCAGCCGGTGGTAGGCGTAGTCGACCAGGTCGAACAGCAGCAGGTACAGCAGGAAGCTGATCCAGGCGTTGTCGGTGACGCCGGGCCACAGCGCGTCCAGCTGGACACCGTGCAGCCCGCTCAGGCGCAGCTGGCCGGTCAGTGCGTCCCACAGCGGGTCGATGCTCAGGAACAGGAGCACCCGGAACAGGCCCAGCCGGTGGATCAGCGTGTAGACGATGTCGGTGCGCACCGCGGCCCGGTCGGTGACCGGCTCGACCGGCCGCCAGCGCTCCAGCGCCCGCATCAGCGTCAGCATCAGCACGATCTGCAGCAGGCCCACCAGCAGCCAGCCGGTGGCACGGTAACCCTCGGCCAGCAGGTTGCCCAGGCCCAGGTGGAACATCAGCGGCTGCAGCAGGCCTTCGAACAGCCACTGCTGGGCCAGGCCGAAGGCGTCGGTCAGCACATCCATGGCCCTGCCCTCACCGCCCGGCCAGCGCCGCCCGGTAGGCCGGGTGCGCGCGCAGGGTGGCAAAGCAGAACCCACGCGCCTTCAACCCCGCCACCAGCGGCGCCAGCACCGCCGGCGCCCAGGGGTCTTGCCGCGACCAGATGCCCAGGTGCGCCACCAGGATGTCGCCTTGCCGGATGCCGCCCAGCGCCTGCTTCAGCAGCCGGTCGTTGGGGTACTTGTCGCTGGGCAGTTCGTCGCCCAGGAAGCCGGCTGGCGCCCATCCCACATGCTGCCAGCCGCAGGCCTTGGCAGCCTGCAGGAGCGCCGGCGATGTCTTGCCACCCGGCGCGCGGAACAGCGGCAGCATGGGCTGGCCGGTGATGGCCTGGAAGCGGTCGGCCGGGCGCTGCAGCTCGGTGCAGTACTGCGCGGCGCTCAGTACCTGGCGCTTGCCGGCCTGCAGGCCCATCGACGGCCGGGTGTCGAAGCCGCCGTCGGGCCGGTCGGCCAGCCAGGTGTGGTGGTCCCAGGTGTGCGAGCCGAAGGCGTGGCCCAACGGCGACGCGGCCATG
>JAGOBT010000356.1 GCA_017999135.1 Burkholderiaceae bacterium | reverse complement strand
GCCGTACACCCAGTTGATCCAGCGCGACCCGGGGCGGCTGCGCATCGCGCTGTCGCACGAGTGGGGCGCCTACAGCGCCACGCCGCACTACGTCGACGAGCTCAAGCGGGTCGGCCGCTTCCTGGAAGGCCTGGGCCACCAGGTCGACTGGGCGCTGCCGGCCATCGACTACGAAGCCGCCTTCGCTGCGCAGACCACCTGCTACATCAGCAATTTCGCCCAGACGATTGCCAACATGCTGGCCGCGCGCGGGCTCACCGAGCCCCCGCCCGAGCTGATCGAGCCGATCAACATCCGCATCTGGCAGGCCGGCATCGGCACCAGCTTTTCAGAGCGGGCGCAAATGCAGGCGGTGTTCAACACCACCGCGCGCGGCTTCGGCGCGTTCTTCGAGGATTGGGACGTGATCCTGACGCCGATCACCGCGCTGCCCACGCCGCGCATCGGCACCACCGAGTACCTGACCACCAGCACCAACCCGTCGGTGCTGGACTGGTTTGACAACTTGTGGAAGAGCTTTGCCTACACGCCGCTGACCAACCTGTGCGGCATCCCGGGGGTGTCGCTGCCGCTGGGCTGGCAAGGCAACGGCCTGCCGCTGGGCCTGCATTTCCAGGCCAAGCAGGCCAACGACGGCCTGCTGCTGCAACTGGCCGCGCAGATCGAGCGGGCGCTGGGTGGCCGCTGGAACGATGGCCGCGTGCCGGCCGTGCACGTCACCCGCGCCTGATTGCGCGCTTCACTTGATTCCGCATCTGATGGCAGGAGCCCCACCATGACCCATGCCTTGCCCCGCCGCACCGTCACCGCCGCCTTGCTGGCCGCCGGCCTGCCCGGCTGCGCGCTGACCGCCGCCCCGGCCGATGACGCCGCCCTGCGCGCCGCCATCGACGGCGCACACCGCAGCGCCGCCAACCGCGCGCGCGACCCGGCCCGCCATCCGTACGAGATGCTGCGCTTCTTCGGCCTGGCGCCCACCCAGCAGGTGATCGAGCTGTCGCCCGGCGGCGGCTGGTTCACCGAGATCCTGGCGCCGTACCTGCGCGCCCAGGGCCGGCTGTATGCCGCGCATGAATCGGCCACCGACGCCAGCGACTACCGCCGCCGCAGCCGACAGGGCTTCGACGCCAAGCTGGCGCGCGACCCCGCGCTGTACGACAAGGTGCAGGTCGGCCTGATGCCGCGCACGCCGCGCTTTGCCGACATCGCCCCGCCCGGCGGCGCCGACCTGGTGCTGACCTTCCGCAACGTGCACAACTGGATCGAGGCCAACCACCTGGACGCCACGCTGCAGGCCGCCTTTGCGGTGCTCAAGCCCGGTGGTGTGCTGGGCGTGGAAGAGCACCGTGCGCCACCCGGCATGACGACCGCCTGGATCGCCAAGAACGGCTACGTCACCGAGGCACTGATGGTCGAGCGGGCCCAGGCAGCCGGCTTCAAACTGGCGGCGCGCAGCGAGGTCAATGCCAACCCGCGCGACACCAAGGACCATCCGCACGGCGTGTGGTCGTTGCCGCCAACGCTGCGCGGTGGTGATGTGGACCGCGCCCGCTTCGTGGCCATCGGCGAATCCGACCGCTTCACCCACCGCTACGTCAAGGCCTGAAGGCCGCGTGGCCGGGGCGGGCAGGGCGTCTGCGCGGGGTCAGGCCTGGTAGCGCTGCCATCTGCCTAGAATCGGCCATGGCCCAGGACACACCGCCACCCAAGCGCAGCCGCCGCGGCAGCGGCGCCGTCACCCTGCATGACGTGGCCCGCCTGGCCGGTGTGGCGCCGATCACCGCGTCGCGCGCGCTGAAGACACCGCAGCAGGTGTCCGACGACGTGCGCCGCAAGGTGGCCGACGCGGTGGCCCGCACCGGCTACGTGCCCAACCTGCTGGCCGGCGGCCTGGCGTCCACCCGCAGCCGGCTGGTGGCGGCGGTGGTGCCCACCATCTCGGGCCTGGTGTTCCTGGAGACGGTGCAGGCGCTGACCGAGGCCCTGGCCGAAAGCGGCTACCAGCTGATGCTGGGCCAGGCCGGCTACAGCGGCAACCGCGAAGACGCGCTGCTCGAAGCCATCATCGGCCGGCGGCCCGACGGCATCGTGCTGACCGGCATCATGCATTCGGCCCAGGGCCGCCGGCGGTTGCTGGCGGCCGGCATTCCGGTCGTCGAGACCTGGGACCTGACGCCCACGCCAATCGACATGCTGGTGGGCTTCTCGCACAGCGAGGTGGGGCGTGCGGTGGCGCTGTACCTGCATGCCAGGGGCCGGCTGCGCCTGGGCGTGGTGAGTGGTGACGACGAACGCGCCTGCCGCCGCAGCGAGGCCTTCCAGGCCACCGCCCGCACCCTGGGGCTGGCGGACGTGCCCATCGTGCAGGTGGCCACGCCCACCACGCTGCAGCGGGGCCGCGATGGCCTGGCCGAGCTGCTGGCCCGCCAGCCCGACGTGGACGCGGTGTTCTGCAGCTCCGACCTGCTGGCCCTGGGCGTGCTGACCGAGGCCGGCACGCGCGGCCTGGCGGTGCCGCAGCGGCTGGCGGTGGTGGGCTTCGGCGACCTGGAATTCGCCGCAGCGCTGGAGCCGGCGCTGACCACGGTGCACATCAAGGGCGCCGCCATCGGCCGGCAGGCCGCGCAGTTCATCGTCGACCGGGCCGAGGGGCGGGAGGTGGCCCAGCGCGTGGTCGACATCGGCTTCAGCATCGTCGAGCGACGCAGCGCCTGAGCGGGTTTCCCCTGAGCTAGGTCGTCTTGTCGATTCAGTGAGGTAGCGCTACCATACTGATTCATTTGGTAGCGCTACCGGCTTTGAAACGCCGCTCCAGGAGACAACCCGCCATGAAGATCCTGTCCACCGCCGTCGCCGCACTGGCCCTGGCCTGCGCCGGCACCACCGCCGCGCTGGCCGACACCTGGCCCAGCAAGCCGGTGACCTTGCTGGTGCCGTTCCCGCCCGGCGGGTCCACCGACATGATCGCCCGCACCCTGGGCCCCAAGCTGCAGGAGAAGCTGGGCGGCAGCTTCGTCGTCGCCAACCAGGCGGGGGCCGGGGGCACGGTGGGTGCGGCAGCCGCCAAGCGCGCCGCTCCGGACGGCTACACCATCTTCGTCTCGTCGCTGGGCCCGTTCGTGATCGGGCCGCACCTGGTCAAGGGCGTGGCGTATGACCCGCTGAAGGACTTCGACTACCTCACCGTGGCGGTGCAGGCGCCCAACGTGCTGGCGGTGCCGGCCGCGTCGCCGCACAAGAGCCTGGCCGACGTGCTGGCCTATCACCGGGCCAACCCAGGCAAGATGAGCTTTGCCTCGGCCGGCAACGGCACCAGCGACCACCTGACGGCCGAGTTGTTCTGGCAGGAAACCAAGACCGCCGGCCTGCACATCCCCTACAAGGGCGGCGCGCCGGCCATGAGCGACCTGCTGGGCGGCCAGGTGGATGCCAGCTTCATGAACATCAACACCGGCCTGTCCAACATCAAGGGCGGCAAGCTGCGCGCGCTGGCCATCACCAGCGCCAAGCGCTCACCGCTGCTGCCCGACGTGCCGACGATGGAAGAGCTGGGCTACAAGGGCGTCACCGTCACCTCGTGGCAGGCGTTCGCCGCGCCCAAGGGCCTGCCGGCCGACATCAAGGCCAAGTTGCACGAAGCGCTGCTGGCTGGCCTGGCCGACCCGGCGGTCAAGACCAGGCTGCTGGACCTGGGCTTCGAGATCGTGGGCAACACGCCCGAGCAGTTCACCGCCTTCCAGGCCGCCGAGTTCGCGCGCTGGAAGACGGTCATCGAAGTCGGCAAGATCACGGCCAACTGATGGCGACCACGCCCATCATCACCGCGCTGCGCGCCATCCCGGTGGCGGGCCGCGACAGCATGCTGCTCAACCTGAGCGGCGCGCACGGCCCGTTCTTCACCCGCAACCTGCTGGTGCTGACCGACAGCGCCGGCCGCACTGGCGTGGGCGAGGTGCCCGGCGGCGAGGCCATCCGCCAGACGCTGGAGGATGCCGCCGCGCTGGTGGTGGGCCAGCCCATCGGCGCCCATCTGCAGCTGCTGCAGCGGGTGCAGCAGGCGTTTGCCGACCGCGACAGCGGCGGCCGCGGGTTGCAGACCTTCGACCTGCGCACCACCATCCATGCCGTCACCGCCATCGAATCGGCCCTGCTCGACCTGCTGGGCCAGCACCTGGGCGTGCCGGTGGCCGCCCTGCTGGGCGAGGGCCAGCAGCGCGATGCGGTGCAGATGCTGGGTTACCTGTTCTATGTGGGCGACCGGCGCCTGACCGACCTGCCGTATGGGGAAGGCGACGACAGCGGCGACTGGCACAGCCTGCGCCACCGCGTGGCACTGACGCCCGAGGCCATCGTGTGCCAGGCCGAGGCGGCGCAGGCGCGCTACGGCTTCCAGGACTTCAAGCTCAAGGGCGGCGTGATGGC
>JAGOBT010000355.1 GCA_017999135.1 Burkholderiaceae bacterium | reverse complement strand
CAGAAGTTCCTGGAGGTGTCCAAGTACCCCAAGCACGAGCTGATCGGCCACGGCCACAACACCACCCGGCACCCCGACATGCCGAAAGAGGTGTTCAAGCAGATGTGGCAGACCATCGGCCGCGGCGACATCTTCCGCGGCGTGGTGAAGAACCGCGCCAAGGACGGCACGCCCTACTACGTGGACGCGGTGATCGCCCCCATCCTGGGCGAGAACGGCAAGCCGATGAAGTACCTGGGCGTGCGCTACGACATCACCGAGGCCGAGCTGGAGCGCCAGAACGCGCGCGGCATCCTGGCGGCCATCGACACCAGCTATGCCTACATCGAGTTCGACCTGGGCGGCCATGTGCTCACC
The DNA here is from genome assembly GCA_017999135.1 of Burkholderiaceae bacterium. GTDB lineage: Bacteria > Pseudomonadota > Gammaproteobacteria > Burkholderiales > Burkholderiaceae_C > Pseudaquabacterium. Next base: position 4,074 of record JAGOBT010000355.1, on the reverse strand, counting down.
GCCAACCGCAACTTCCAGCAGGTGCTGGGCTACCAGCTCGACGAGATCAAGGGCAAGCACCACCGCATGTTCGTCGACACCGCACAGGCGATGGGCCCGGCGTATGCCCAGTTCTGGCGTGACCTGAACGACGGCAAGCCACAGAACGATGTCTTCAAGCGCATCACCAAGGCCGGCCAGGAGATCTGGATCCAGGCGGTGTACGCGCCGGTCAAGGACGAGATGGGGCGGGTGTTCAAGGTGGTGAAGATCGCCACCGACGTGACCGCCAGCGTCAACGCCGCCAACATGCTGAAGCAGGCGGTGGAACAGGCGCAGACGGTGACCACCGCCGCCAGCCGCGGTGATCTGGGCCAGCGCATCCCGCTGGACGGCAAGGACGGCCCGATCCGCACGCTGTGCGACGGCGTCAACCAGCTGATGGAGACCACCGCGGTGATCTTCAACGACGTGGGCCGCGTGTTCGGCGCCTTGTCCGCCGGCGACCTGACCCAGCGCATCACCGCCGACTACCTGGGCGTGTTCGGCCAGGTCAAGGACGATGCCAACGCCACCAGCGAGAAGCTGGCCGCCATCATCGCCGACGTGGGCCGGGTGTTCGCAGGCCTGGCCAGCGGCGACCTGAGCCAGCGCATCACCCGCGATGCCGAGGGCACCTTCGACCAGGTCAAGACCGATGCCAACAGCACCAGCGAAAAGCTGGCCGGCATCATCGAGGAGGTGCGCGCCGCCGCCGACGCCCTGACCGGCGCGGCCAACCAGGTCAGCGCCACCGCGCAGAGCCTGTCGCAGGCCGCCAGCGAGCAGGCCAGCTCGGTGGAAGAGACCACCGCGTCGATCGACCTGATGAGTGCCAGCATCTCGCAGAACAGCGACAACGCCCGCGTCACCGACGGCATGGCCACCAAGGCCAGCCGCGAAGCCGGCGAAGGCGGCAGCGCAGTGACACAGACGGTGGCCGCGATGAAGCAGATCGCCGCCAAGATCAGCATCGTCGACGACATCGCCTACCAGACCAACCTGCTGGCGCTGAATGCCGCCATCGAGGCCGCCCGCGCCGGTGAACACGGCAAGGGCTTTGCCGTGGTGGCGGCCGAGGTGCGCAAGCTGGCCGAGCGCAGCCAGGAGGCCGCGCAGGAGATCGGCGACCTGGCCGCCAACAGCGTGAGCACCGCCGAGCGCGCCGGCAAGCTGCTCGACGAGATCGTGCCCAGCATCCAGAAGACCAGCGAGCTGGTGCAGGAGATTGCCGCCGCGTCGGCCGAGCAAAGCCAGAGCGTGGGCCAGATCGGCAGCGCCATGGGCCAGCTCAGCAAGGCCACGTCGCAGAACGCGTCGGCCTCGGAGGAGCTGGCCGCCACGTCGGAAGAGCTGTCCGGCCAGGCCGAGCAGCTGCAGCAGTCGGTGGCCTTCTTCCACCTGGGCACGCCGGTGGCCGCGCCGCGCGGCCGGCATGAGCCGGCACCGGCCCGCGGCCGCACGGCAGCGGCGCCGGCCCACAACAAGCCGGCACCCGCCCGCAGTGCCGGCACCCAGGGCAACTTCCGCCCCTACTGAGCATGGCCGCCAACCTGACCACCACCCCCCACGCCGGCAGCGGCGCGGCAGCGGGCGGGGAGGCGCCGGCCGGCGAAGGCGGGCACTACCTCACCTTCCAGCTCGGCGACGGCCTGTTCGCCACCGACATCCGCAGCGTGCGCGAGATCATCCAGCACGGCCCGATGACGGCCATGCCGCTGATGCCGCACTTCGTGCGCGGGGTGATCAACCTGCGCGGCGCAGTGGTGCCGGTGATCGACCTGCAGGCACGCTTCGGCCAGGCGCCGGCGCGGCTGGGCCGCAAGAGCTGCATCGTGCTGGTGGAGGTGGCGCGTGCCGGCGAGCGCCTGGCCCTGGGCCTGCTGGTGGACGCGGTGAACGCGGTGGTCGAGATCCCGGCCGCGGCGATCGAGCCCCCGCCCGGCTTCGGCACCGCCGTGCGGCGCGAGTTCATCCAGGCCATGGGCCGGGTGGGCCAGCGCTTCGTGGTGATCCTGGCGCCGGAGAAGACCTTCGACATCGACGACATGGCGCAGCTGTGCGACGCCGCCCTGGCCCAGGCCGCCTGACCCTTCCTGCAACGACCCCCCATGCAACCCCTGCACGACACCACCTTCCAGGCCCTGAGCACGCTGATGCACGGCGCCATCGGCGTGCACTTTCCGCCGGCCAAGAAGCCGCTGGTCGCCTCGCGCCTGGCACCACGCATCCAGAAGCTGGGCCTGGGCGGCTACGAGGACTATCTGCAGCTGATCTCTGGCGCCGGCGCCAGCGGCGCCACCGGTGGCGAGTTCCAGATGGCCATCGACCTGCTGACCACCAACGAGACCTACTTCTTCCGCGAGCCGGCGCACTACGCGCTGATCGAGCAGGAGATCCTGCGCACCAAGCCGCTGACGCTGGCGGTGTGGAGCGCAGCCGCCTCCTTCGGCGACGAGGCCTACAGCACCGCCATGCTGCTGGCCGACCTGCAGCAGCGCAGCGTGCTGGGCAGCGACTGGCGCGTGCTGGGCACCGACATCAGCGACCGTGTGCTGCGCAGCGCCGTCGAGGGCATCTACCCCGAAGACCGGCTGCGTGATGTCAGCCCCGAGCGGCTGCGCCGCTACTGCCTGCGCGGCAGCGACGCGTCGGCCGGCCTGGTGCAGATGGGCCCCCGTCTGCGCGAACGGGTGCGCTTCGGGCAGCTGAACCTGTGCCAGCCGATCGACGACATCGGCCCGTTCGACATCGTGCTGCTGCGCAACGTGCTGATCTACTTCGACGCCGCCACCAAGGCCGCCGTGGTCGACCGGGTGCTGACCCAGCTGCGCCCCGGCGGGCTGTTCTTCATCGGCACCGCCGAGGGCCGCGTGGCCTGCAGCACGCCGCTGCAGCCGGTCGCGCCTGGCGCCTTCCGCAAGACTTGACAGACAAGGCCCCCGATGGCGATCCAGGTGTACGTGGTGGACGATTCCGCCGTGGTGCGACAGGCCTTCCAGCACCTGCTGGCGGGTGACCCCGAGATCACGCTGATGGGCAGCGCGCCCAACCCGCTGCTGGCCGGCCCGGCGATCCGCAAGAACCGGCCCGACGTGCTGCTGCTCGACATCGAGATGCCGGGCATGGACGGGCTGACCTTCCTGCGCCAGGTGATGGAGGAATCCCCCATCCCCACGGTGATCTGCTCGACGCTGACCACCCGCGGCAGCCAGGTGGCGATGGAGGCGCTGGCCGCCGGCGCGGTGGCGGTGGTGGGCAAGCCGCGGCTGGGGCTCAAGCAGTACCTGGAGGAGTCGCGCCGCGAGCTGGTGCAGACGCTCAAGAGCGCGGCACGCACCCACCCGCGGGCCGGTACAGCGGCCGGCGCGCGGCCGGCCGCGCCGCAGCGGCTGCCCGCGGCCGCGCGGCCACCGGTGGCCGGCGTGCATGCGCTGGCGATGAACAAGCCGGTGGTCATCGGCAGCAGCACCGGCGGCACGCAGGCGCTGGAGCTGGTGCTGACCGCCCTGCCCGGCGACGCCCCCGGCATCGCCATCACCCAGCACATGCCGGAGAAGTTCACCGCCATGTATGCCGAGCGGCTGAACGGCCTGTGCGCGGTGAACGTGCGCGAGGCCAAGGACGGCGACCGGCTCGAGCGCGGCGTGGCGCTGATCGCCCCGGGCGGCCGCCACCTGAAGCTGCGCAAGGCCGGCGGCCAGTACTTCGCCGTGGTGCTGGACGGCCCGCCGGTGAACCGCCACAAGCCCAGCGTGGACGTGCTGTTCCGCAGCACCGCCGACTGCGCCGGGCGCGACGCGCTGGCCATCATGCTCACCGGCATGGGCGACGACGGCGCCCGCGCGATGAAGCAGCTGCACGACCTGGGCGCGCGCACCATCGCGCAGGACGAGGCCACCTGCGTGGTCTTCGGCATGCCCAAGGAGGCCATCGCGCTGGGCGCGGTGGACGAGGTGATGCCCATCGGCCAGGTGGCGCGTGCCATCCTGGCCTTCGACGCGCGCGCGTGAGCCCGGCGTCACCGGGCCGCCATGGCGGCCTGATAACCTCTGG
>JAGOBT010000354.1 GCA_017999135.1 Burkholderiaceae bacterium | reverse complement strand
CCCTGGGGCCGGCCACGCTGGCGGCCCTGTCGGCCGAGGTGCAGGGCTATGCCTTCGAGGCGGCTCTGGCACGGGTCGACCGGCTGCTGACCGGCGCCGCCGGCTGAGGCAGGACGCCGCCGCCGGTCAGAACCCGGCGACCAGCCCGGCCTGCCACAGCGCCGCCACCCGCTCGAAGACCGACCCCGTGTGGCCGAACGCGGCCGTGTCCTGCGCCAGGCGGATCCACACCCGGGTGTCGTGCGGCCCGGTGTCCACCGGCTGCTCGGCCCGTTCGCGCACATGCCAGGCATGCACCGCCGCATAGTGCTGCGGGTGGTGCAGCAGCGTCCAGGCCAGGCCCACCAGGTCGGCAAAGCCTTCTTCGCGGCGGGTGCGCCACATGTCCTTCAGCAGCACCGCCTGCTCCGCCGTCACCTGGCTGAAGCCTGACAGTTCCACCAGGCCTGAAGGCAGCGTGCCCCAGGTCTGCCGCAGGTGGCGCCAGCAGTGGCCCAGCTCGTGCGCGGCGATGGCCTCCACCACCGGGCCCTGCAGGCCGGGGGGCATGCGGTCCAGGGTGGCCTGCGCCTCGGGGTTGCCGCGCATCGACAGCACCAGCACGCAGCGGCCCTCGATGAAGGCCATGCCCATCGGTGTCTGGCCGGGGGTGTCCTGCGGCTGCACCAGCACATGCAGCGGCATCTGCTCGGCGCGTGCGAAGGCCAGCACCGGTGCGGCGGCACGCAGCCAGGCCAGCTCGGTGTCGCTCAACTCGGGGGCCGCGCCGGCCGCACCGGGGCAGGCCAGGGCGGCGGCGAGCAGGGCAGCGTGCACGGCGGCCGGCGCGGCGCGCCATCGGGTCGGCATGGGCAGGTCTCCTGGATCCGCCAGTGTGGGCGGCCTGCGGTGCCGGCCATCGGTGGAGCAGGCGGCCTCGCGTCCGCCAATTCGGGCGCCGGCAGGTGCTGGCGCAGCGCGCCACCTACGACATGTGTCGTATGGCCCGAAACCGGGCCGGCGCCCAGACTGCGGCTGTCCATTCAACGGGGCGCACCGCCCACCAGGAGCCAAGCCAACATGACACTCTCCCGCCGCACCTTCTCCGCCAGCCTGTCGGCCGTCGCCCTGGGCGCCAGCCTGGTCGCCGTGCCTGCCTTCGCCCAAGACACCATCAAGGTGGGCGTGCTGCACTCGCTGTCGGGCACCATGGCCATCTCGGAAACCGTGCTCAAGGACACGGTGCTGATGGCCATCGACGAGATCAACGCCAAGGGCGGCGTGCTGGGCAAGAAGCTGGAGCCGGTGGTGGTCGACCCCGCATCGAACTGGCCGCTGTTCGCCGAGAAGGCGCGCCAGCTGATCAGCAAGGACAAGGTCGCCGTCACCTTCGGCTGCTGGACCAGCGTCAGCCGCAAGAGCGTGCTGCCGGTCTATGAAGAGCTCAACAGCCTGCTGTTCTACCCGGTGCAGTACGAGGGTGAAGAGCTGAGCAAGAACGTTTTCTACACCGGCGCCGCGCCCAACCAGCAGGCGATTCCCGCGGTGGAATACCTGATGAGCAAGGACGGCGGCAGCGCCAAGCGCTTCGTGCTGCTGGGCACCGACTATGTGTACCCGCGCACCACCAACAAGATCCTGCGCGCCTTCCTGAAGAGCAAGGGCGTGGCCGATGCCGACATCATGGAGGACTACACCCCATTCGGCCATTCGGACTACCAGGGCATCATCGCCAAGATCAAGAAGTTCGCTTCCGAAGGCAAGAAGACCGCCGTGGTCTCCACCATCAACGGCGACAGCAACGTGCCCTTCTACAAGGAACTGGGCAACCAGGGCCTGAAGGCGACCGACGTGCCGGTGGTGGCCTTCAGCGTGGGTGAGGAAGAGCTGCGCGGCGTCGATACCAAGCCGCTGGTGGGCCACCTGGCCGCCTGGAACTACTTCATGAGCATCAAGAGCCCGGCCAACACCGAGTTCGTCAAGAAGTGGAGCGACTACGCCAAGGCCAAGAACATCGCCGGCCACAAGGACAAGCCCATCACCAATGATCCGATGGAAGCCACCTACATCGGCATCATGATGTGGAAGCAGGCGGTCGAGAAGGCCAAGAGCACCGACACCGACAAGGTGATTGCCGCGATGGCCGGCCAGACCTTCCCGGCACCGGGCGGCTTCATGTCCACCATGGACAAGGAGAACCACCACCTGCACAAGCCGGTGTTCATCGGCGAGATCAAGGCCGACGGCCAGTTCAACGTGGTGTGGAAGACCAAGGGCCCGGTGGTGGCCGACCCCTGGAGCGACTTCATCCCCGAGAACAAGGGCAAGAAGAACGTGCCTACCAAGTAACCCCCCGAAGCGGCTTCGCCGCTCCCCCCAAGGGGGGCCACGCCAGCGGCCCGGCAGAGCCGGTTCCGCGGCGTGTGCTTGGTTCGGCAGCTGCGGCTTGGCCGCAGCCGCCTTCAGTTCTTGACCGGGCCTGCCTGTGCTTCGTCGTCTGATTCTTTTGATTGCATTGCTGGGCGGTTGTCATGCCTGGGCGCTGACACCGGAGCAGGCCGGCAGGATCGCTGCCGGTGATTCCGATGACCGGGTGGCCGCGCTCAATGAAGCCGTGGCTGCCGGTGACACCGCGCTGTCGCCATTCATCCAGGCCATGCTGGACGACACCGTCAAGGTGGCTGGCGGCAAGGCCTTCATCGTGCAGGGCGACAAGGTGGTGGACGCCGCCACTGGCGCTGCGGCCACGCTGCCGGCCGATGCCGAGGATGTCGTCAACAACAACCGCATGCGCCGCGAGCTGGAAGCCGCGCTGGCCGTGCTGAAGCTGGTCTCGCCCGACGTGGCCGTGCGCCGCGCCGCCATCGCCGAGCTGAAGGACGATGTCGACGAGGGCAAGCTGGCGCTGATCGAGAAGGCCATCGCGGCCGAGACCGATGCCGACCTCAAGGACCGCTTGGGCCTGTTGCGCGCCGCGGTGCTGATCTCGTCGGCCGATCCGGCCAAGCGCGCTGCTGCAGCGGCCGCGCTGTCGGGCAGCAGCTCGCCGGCCACCCGGTCGCTGCTGCTGGAGAAGCTCGGCACCGAGCAAGACCCGAAGGTCAAGGCCGCCATCCAGGCCGCCATCGACAGCGTGCAGGGCCAGCTGGCCTGGGGCGAGCGCCTGGGCGTGCTGTTCACCGGCGCCAGCCTGGGTTCGATCCTGCTCCTGGTGGCGCTCGGTCTGGCCATCACCTACGGCCTGATGGGCGTGATCAACATGGCCCACGGCGAGCTGATGATGATCGGCGCCTATGCCACCTACGTGGTGCAGAACCTGTTCAAGCAGTACCTGCCGGGCCTGTTCGATGGCTACATCCTGGTGGCCATCCCGGCGGCCTTCCTGACCAGCGCGCTGGTCGGCGCGGTGCTGGAGCGCACGGTGATCCGCTGGCTCTATGGCCGCCCGCTGGAAACCCTGCTGGCCACCTGGGGCATCAGCCTGGTGCTGATGCAGGCGGTGCGCAGCCTGTTCGGCGCGCAGAACGTGGGCGTGGAGAACCCGTCGTGGATGAGCGGCGGCGTGCAGGTGCTGCCCAACCTGGTGCTGCCCTACAACCGGCTGGCGATCCTGGTGTTCGCGGTGCTGGTGCTGGCGGGCGTGGCCGCGCTGATCGGCAAGACCCGGCTGGGCCTGTTCGTGCGCGGCGTCACCCAGAACCGCCGCATGGCCAGCTGCGTGGGTGTGAACACCGCCCGCATCGACATGCTGGCCTTCAGCCTGGGCGCGGGCATCGCCGGCCTGGCCGGCTGCGCATTGAGCCAGGTGGGCAACGTGGGGCCTGACCTGGGCCAGGGCTACATCGTCGACAGCTTCATGGTGGTGGTGCTGGGCGGCGTGGGCCAGCTGGCCGGCACGGTGTATGCGGCGCTGGGCCTGGGCATCCTGAACAAGCTGTTGGAAGGCTGGGCCGGCGCGGTGCTGGCCAAGATCATGGTGCTGGTGTTCATCGTCATCTTCATCCAGAAACGACCGCAAGGCTTGTTTGCGATCAAGGGCCGGAGCGCCGAAGCATGAGTGCCGTTCTCTCTCCGTCCACCGGCCTGCAGCAGAAGCGCGGCCTGTTGCTGGGCACCAAGGGCTGGGCCGGCGTGATCGCGGCGCTGGCAGTGGTCTGCGTGGTGTTCCCGGCGCTGAACCTGCTGGTGCCCGAGGGCAGCGTCTTCCATGTCAGCGACTATGCGGTGCAGCTGACCGGCAAGATCCTCTGCTATGCCATCTGCGCGCTGGCGATGGACCTGATCTGGGGCTACACCGGCATCCTGAGCCTGGGCCACGGCCTGTTCTTCGCGCTGGGCGGCTACGGCATGGGCATGTACCTGATGCGCCAGATCGGGCTGGACGGCAATTACAAGAGCCCGCTGCCCGACTTCATGGTGTTCCTGAACTGGAAGGAACTGCCGTGGACCTGGGCG
>JAGOBT010000014.1:11940-16655 GCA_017999135.1 Burkholderiaceae bacterium | reverse complement strand
CCCGATCACCCGGCCGCCGATGCCCAGGGTTACGTGACCTACAGCAACGTCAACCCGATCGAGGAAATGGTGGACATGATCTCCGCCTCGCGCTCGTACCAGAACAACGTGGAAGTGATGAACACCGCCAAAGGCCTGCTGTTGAAGACGCTGCAGATGGGCCAGTCGTGATGCACTACCCCCACTTCAGGAGCGCTGCATGAGCACCGTCAGTTCCACCGGCAGCAATGCCTTTCTCGACAGCCTCGGCAAGAGCGGCGCCAGCAAGGGCGTGGCCGATGCCGCCACCACCGCCAAGGAGGCCAGCGAGCGCTTCCTGACGCTGCTGGTGACGCAGCTGCAGAACCAGGACCCGATGAACCCGGTCGACAACGCGCAGATGACCTCGCAGATGGCGCAGATCAGCACCGTCAGCGGCATCGAGAAGCTCAACACCACGGTCGAGAAGCTCAACGGCCAGTTCGTGCAGATGCAGGCGGTGCAGGGCGCCGGCCTGGTGGGCAAGGAGGTGCTGATCCCGGGCGACCGGATGTCGATGGTCGACGACGTGCCGCAGGCCACCTTCGAGATCGGCACCGCCGCCAGCACGGTCAAGATCGAGGTGCTCACCGCAGCCGGTGTCCAGGTCGACACCATCAATCTGCGCACCACCGCCGCCGGCCGCCACGACGTGCCCTGGCTGGCCGGCAAGGACAAGGACAACCCCGACACCTACCGATTCCGCGTCACCGCCAGCAACGGATCGACCCCGCTGGCCAGCACCGCGCTGGTCCGCGACCGCGTCGATGCCGTCAACACCGGCGGCAGTTCGCTGACGGTGGAGCTTGAACGTCTGGGCCGCGTGCCCTACAGCCAGATCACCGCGCTGGACTGAGTCCGGCCGCCCACCCGTTTTCCACCCGGGCGGCTGCCACGGCCGGCCCGGCGCCGTGTTCCCAGGAGAAAGTCCATGAGTTTCCAGCAAGGTGTATCCGGCCTGACCGCCTCGGCCCGCAATCTCGAGGTGATCGGCAACAACGTGGCCAACGCCAGCACCGTGGGCGCCAAGGTGGCGCGTGCGGAGTTTGCCGATGTGTATGCGCGCGCCATTTCCGGTGGCGCCAGTTCCATCGGCCTGGGCGTCAGCCAGACGGCGGTGACGCAGCAGTTCTCGCAGGGCAGCTTCAAGTCGACCGACGGCCCGCTGGACATGGCCATCAACGGCGGCGGGTTCTTCCAGCTGAAGGACCTGAGCGGCAACAGCCAGTACACCCGCAACGGCCAGTTCAAGGTGGACCGCGACGGCTTCATCACCAACACCCAGGGTGCGCGCCTGCTGGGTTACCCGGCCAACGACCAGGGCACGCTGATCGCCGGCCAGGCCCAGCCGCTGGTGCTGCCCACGGCCGGCATCGCGCCCAGCACCACCAGTGCCGTGGAGCTTGAGCTGAACCTGGACGCACGCAAGCCGATACTGTATGACGCCGCCAAGTCGCCGCTCATCGACTTCAAGGACGCCAAGACCTACAACAACGCCACTTCGGTCAACGTCTACGACACCAAGGGGCAGGAGGTCTCGCTGACCTACTACTTCCAGAAGTCTGCCGCCGACACCTGGCAGGTCTACGCTTCGGCCAATGGCAATGTCGTTTTCCCCAACGACGCGGGACTGCCCCAGCCCATCGCCACGTTGACGTTCCCCGAGGACGGCAAAGCGCCGATCAACCAGGACGACCCCACCCTGCCGCTGGCGCCGATCTCGTTCAACGTGCCGGCCACCAGCAACTTCCAGGGCGCGGTGACCGAGCCCATTCCTGGCGTGGAACTGGATCTGTCGACGCTGACCCAGTACGGCGCCATCTTCGGCGTCACCAACGTCACGCAGGACGGCTTTCCGCCGGGGCAGCTGAACGCCATCAAGATCCAGCCCAACGGCATCGTGCTGGCCACCTATTCCAGCGGCCAGAGCACCCCGGTGGGGCAGGTGGAACTGGCCACCTTCCGCAATGTGCAGGGCCTGCAGCCGCTGGGCGGCAATGTGTGGGGCGCCACGTTTGAATCGGGCGACGCCGTGCCCGGCACGCCGGGCAGCGGCAACCTGGGCGTGCTGCAGGCCGGTGTGGTGGAAGAAAGCAACGTCGACCTCACCCAGGAACTGGTGGCCATGATGGTGGCCCAGCGCATCTACCAGGCCAACGCGCAGACCATCAAGACGCAGGACTCGGTGCTGCAGACCCTGGTCAACCTGCGTTGACCACGACCGGCTGACCCACCATGGACCGCGTGCTCTACCTGGCCATGGCCGGTGCCAAGGCCAACATGCAGCGCCAGGATGTGCTGGCGAACAACCTGGCCAATGCGTCGACCACCGGCTTCCGCGCCGAGCTCACGGCCTTCCGCGCGGTGCCGGTGCGTGGCGACGGCGCCAGCACGCGGGTCTATGCGATCGAGACCACGCCCGGCTACAACGCGGCGCCCGGCCCGGTGGCCGCCACCGGCCGCAACCTGGACGTGGCGATGAAGGGCAATGCCTGGCTGGCCGTGCAGTCGGTCGACGGCACCGAGGCCTACACCCGCGGCGGCGCGCTCGACGTCAACGCCGAGGGCGTGCTGGTCACCCGCGGCGGCCTGCCGGTGGTGGGCGACGGCGGGCCGATCACCATCCCGCCCAATGCCCGTGTGCTGATCGGCGGCGACGGCACCGTCACCGCCACCGTGGGCAGCGGCGCGCCACAGGGCGTCGGCCGCATCAAGCTGGTGACGCCCGAGGCGCCGATGGTGCGCGGCGCCGACGGCCTGTTCCGCGCCGCCGAGGGTGACGACCTGCCCGCTGACGCCACCGCCGGTGTGCAGCCCGAGGCACTGGAAGGCAGCAACGTGAGCCCGGTCGAATCGATGGTGGCGATGATCTCGGCCGCGCGCCAGTTCGAGCAGCAGATGAAGATGCTGCAGACCGCGCAGGAGCGCGAACAGTCGGCCACCCGGCTGCTGTCGACCAGCTGACCCGCGCCGCCGCGCGCCCACCCGCCCACCCGAGAGAAGCACCGCCCGCGCGGTGCTTTTTGCCTGTTGGGCGGGCTCAAGTTGCCACGATCATCGTCCCAGTGACATGGCAACCAAGGGCGCCGCATGATCCGATCACTGTGGATTTCGAAGACCGGGATGGAAGCCCAGCAGACCGCGCTGGACGCCGTCTCGAACAATCTGGCCAACACCGCCACCACCGGCTACAAGCGCAGCCACGCGGTGTTCGAGGACCTGATGTACCAGAACCTGCGCCAGGTGGGCGCCAACAACGCCGAGCAGGCGCAGCTGCCCACCGGCCTGCAGCTGGGCCTGGGCGTCAAGCCGGTGGGCACGGCTCGCAACTTTGCGCAAGGCAACCTGCAGCAGACCGGCGGCGCCTATGACATGGCGGTGCTGGGCCACGGCTTCTTCCAGGTGACCATGCCCGACGGCACCACCGGCTACACCCGCGACGGCAGCTTCAAGACCAATGCCCAGGGCCAGCTGGTGACCAATGGCGGCTACCTGCTGCAGCCCGGCATCACCGTGCCGGTGAATGCGCTGTCGATCAATGTCACCAAGGACGGCATCGTCGAGGTGACCACCGCCGCCAACCAGACCGCGCCCACGCAGCTGGGGCAGATCCAGCTGGCCGGCTTCGTCAACCCCGGCGGGCTGGAACCGCGTGGCGAGAACCTGTTTGCCGAAAGCGCGGCATCGGGTGCGCCGCAGGCGGGTGCGCCCGATGCCGGCGGCCTGGGCTCCATCGCCTACGGCAGCCTGGAGACCAGCAACGTCAACGTGGTCGAGGAACTGGTGACCATGATCCAGACGCAGCGCGCCTACGAGATGAATTCCAAGGCGGTGCAGACCTCGGACCAGATGCTGCAGAAGCTCTCGCAACTATGACCCCCCCCGTAGCGACTTCGTCGCTCCCCCCCAGGGGGGCGACGCCGATGGCCCGGCAGAGCCGGTTCCATGGCGTCCGCTTGCTGGCCGGTGGCCTGCTGGCGGTGCTGGCTTTGCTTTCCGGCTGTGCCGGGTTGAGCGAGCGGATGCAGCAGGTGCCGCCGGTCGATCTGGTGCAGCCCAGTGCGGCGCTGCCGGTGGCCGAGGCGGTGGCGCCGGTGCCGAGCGAGCCGCCGGTGCTCACCGGGGCCATCTTCCAGGCCGACCGGTACCGGCCGCTGTTCGAGAACCACCGCGCACGCATCGTGGGCGACACGCTGATGATCAACATCACCGAGAAGGTCAGCGCCGTGCAGAAGAGCACCAGCAGCGTCAACCGCAAGAGCTCGATGGATGCGGGCGTGTCGGCGCTGCCGTTCCTCAAGAGCAGCGCGCTCACCCGCGCCACGGCCACCGGCTCGGGCAACAGCGAGTTCTCGGGCAACGGCACCACCGAGAACAGCAACGATTTCTCCGGCGTGATCACCGCCACCGTGGTGCAGGTGCTGGCCAACGGCCACCTGATCGTGTCCGCCGAGAAGCAGATCGGCGTCAATGCCAATGTGGACGTGCTGCGCTTCTCGGGCCAGGTCGACCCGCGCGCCATCGCGCCGGGCAATACCGTGTCCAGCACCCAGATCGCCAACGTGCGGGTGATGCAGCGCGGCCGCGGCCAGGCCGCCGAAGCCCAGTCCATCGGCTGGCTGGGCCGCTTCTTCCTGAATGTCCTGCCGATATGACCCACCCCCGAAGCGCCTTCGGCGCCACCCCCTCAAGGGGGC
>JAGOBT010000014.1:0-11840 GCA_017999135.1 Burkholderiaceae bacterium | reverse complement strand
TTCCGCGGCGGCCGCTTGGTTTGGACGCGCTTGGTCCCGACAGTTCGCCCCCGACCGCCTGCTGCGCCTGGTGGTGCTGGTCAGCCTGTTCGCCGCCAGCGCGGCTGTGTGGTGGCCGGTGCAGGCCGCCCGCCTCAAGGAGGTGGCCAAGGTGCAGGGCGTGCGGCCCAACCAGCTCACCGGCTTTGGCCTGGTGTTCGGGCTGGACGGCACCGGCGACCAGTCCACCCAGGCGCCGTTCACGCCGCAGGCGCTGGCCGCCTTCCTGCAGCAGAACGGCATCACCCTGCCGCCTGGCGTGACGATGCAGCCGCGCAACCTGGCCGCCGTGGTGGTGACGGCCGACCTGCCGCCGTTTGCCCAGCCGGGGCAGCGCATCGATGTCAACGTGTCGTCGGCCGGCAATGCCAAGAGCCTGCGCGGCGGCATGCTGCTGCAGACCGCGCTGCGCGGCACCGACGGCCAGATCTACGCCATCGCCCAGGGCAACCTGATCGTCGGCGGCGCCGGCGCGGCGGCCGGCGGTGCCAAGGTGCAGATCAACCACCTGGCGGCCGGCCGCGTGCCCGAGGGCGCCACGGTGGAACGCGCCGTGCCGATGGCCATGAGCCACAACGGCGTGCTGCAGTTCGACCTGCAGAGCAACGACTTCGCCACCGCCCGGGCAGTGGCCGAGGCCATCAACCGGGCCAAGGGGCCCGGCACCGCGCAGGCCGTGGACGGCCGGGTGGTGAAGGTGCGCATGCCGGCGCAGCCGGCCGACCACGTGGCCTTCGTGGCCGACCTGGAAAACCTGGATGTGCCGCTGCAGCGGCCCGCCGCCCGGGTGGTGATCAATTCGCGCACCGGCTCGGTGGTGATGAACGAGGCGGTCACCCTGGGCAGCTGCGCGGTGGCGCATGGCTCGCTCACCGTCACCGTCAATTCCACGCCGCAGGTCAGCCAGCCCAATGCGCTGGCCGGCGGGCAGACGGTGCAGACCGAGAAGAACGACATCGCCATCACCCAGCAGGGTGGGCAGCTGATGCACCTGCCCGCCGGTGCCAAGCTGGCTGACGTGGTGCGTGCCCTCAACACCCTGGGCGCCTCGCCACAGGACCTGCAGGCCATCCTGCAGGCCATGAAGTCCGCCGGCGCCCTGAACGCGGAAATCGAGGTGATCTGACCATGGGAACCTTGTCGAACCTGCCGATGCCCGGCAGCAGTGTGTCGGACGTCAAGCTGGCCAGCGATGGCCGCAACCTGGACAACCTCAAGCGCTCGGCCGGCAGCGACCCCAAGGGCGCGGCGCGCGAGGCGGCCAAGCAGTTCGAGTCGCTGTTCATGGGTGAGCTGCTCAAGACGATGCGCGCGTCCACCCAGGCGTCCGGCCTGATGGACAACGCCGGCAGCAAACTGGGCACCGAGATGCTCGACGCCCAGCTGGCCAGCAAGACCGCCGGCCGGCCTGGCGGACTGTCCGAGGTCATCGCCCGCCAACTGGACCGGCAGATGGGCCACATCCGGCAGCCTGCCGGTGTTACCGGTGCCGCCGAGCGCAGCGGCCAGCCGCTGGCCGATGCCGCCCTGCAGGCCGCACGCCACACCGCCGGCAAGCCCGAGGTGGCGGCGCCAGCGCAACCCGGCCTGCTGCAGCGGCCCAGCCTGTCGGCCGAACTGGCCGGCCTGGTGGCCGACGCGCCCGAGCACTGCGTGAACCCCGCTGAAGCCGATGGCACGGTCGACCTGGCGCTGGACGCCCGGCAGGCAGCCAGCCCCGGCGGCCTGACGGCGCTGATCGAGCGCCAGCTGCAGCGCCAGATGGCCCTGGTGCCCGGCCCGATCCCCAGCACCACGCAGGCCAACAACAGCCTGCCCACCGTGGCCGACGCCAAGTCCACGCCCAGGGTGCCTGAGAAGAGTGCCGCCGGCTTCGTGCAGCAGCACACCGAGGCGGCGGTGGCGGTGCAGGCCGAGACCGGCATCCCCGCGCCCTTCATGCTGGCCCAGGCCGCGCTGGAGACCGGCTGGGGCAAGCGCGAGATCATCGGCCGCGATGGCACCCACAGCCACAACCTGTTCGGCATCAAGGCCGGTGGCAGCTGGACCGGCCCCACGGTGGAGGTGACCACCACCGAATACATCGGCGGCCAGCCGCGCAAGATGATCCAGAAGTTCCGTGCCTATGCCAATGAGGCCGAGTCCTTCGCCGACTATGCCCGGCTGATGAAGGACAGCCCGCGTTACGCCAAGGTGCTGGAGCGCGCGGGTGACGCCAAGGCCTTCGCCATGGGCCTGCAGAAGGCCGGCTATGCCACCGACCCGCTCTATGGCCAGAAGCTGGGGCAGGTGATCAACACCACGCTGCGTCTGCAGCGCGAAGCATGACCCCCCCCCGTAGCGCCTCCGTCGGCCTTGCAGGCCGCGCTGGGCCAGAGGCCCAGCCCCTCGGCAGGCACAAACGGCGCGCCGTTTGTGTCCGGCCTCTGCCCCCCCAAGGGGGCGCCCCCAGCGGCCCGGCGAAGCCGGTTCCGCAGCGGCCGCTTGGACCGAACTTCCGCCTGCCGGCATGACCACCTCCTCGCTGATGTCCCTGGGCACGACGGCGTTGTACGCCGCCAACGCCCAGTTGCTGACCACCAGCAACAACATCGCCAATGCCAACACGCCGGGCTATTCACGCCAGTCGGTGGAGCTGTCCACGGCCGGCAGCGCCTACAACGGCTCGGGCTACTTCGGGCGCGGGGTCACGGTGTCCACCGTCACCCGGGCGGCCAACATGTTCCTGGCCCAGCAGGCGGTGGCCACCGGCTCGGCCGCGGCGGCCGACGGCGTGCGGCGCGACATGCTGTCGCAGCTGGAGAAGGTGTTTGCCAGCGGCGAGGCGGGCCTGGGCCAGGCTGCCACGCAGATCTTCAACGCCTTTGCCGACGTGGCGACCAACCCGTCGGACCTGGCCGCGCGCCAGGCGGTGCTGGGCCGGCTGGAAGACTTTGCGTCGCTGGCGCGCTCGTCGTCCGACCAGATCGAGTCGCTGCAGGCCAACCTGGTGCACGACGTGCAGGGCGGCCTGGCAGAAGTGAACACCCTGGCCACCGAGATGGCCAAGCTCAACCTGGCCATCGCCGCGGCCACCAACCGCGGCCACAGCCCGAACGAGCTGCTTGACCAGCGCGACGAGCTGGTGCGCCGCATCGGCAGCCAGTTCCAGGTGCAGACGGTGCAAAGCCCCGACCAGACGGTGGCGGTCTACGTGGGCAATGGCCAGACGCTGGTGCTGGGCGGCGCGTCGTTCAAGCTGGTGCCGCAGGCCGACCCGCATGACAACAGCCGCATCGGCGTGGCCATCAACATCGGCGGCCAGATCGCCCAGCTGCCGACGGACGCCATTGGCGAAGGCCAGGTGGCCGGGCTGCTGCGCTTTCAGCAGAACGACCTGGCCGATGCGCGCAACCGGCTGGGCCAGCTGGTGTCGGGCCTGGGCCTGGCGCTGAACAACCAGCAGGCGCTGGGGCTGGATCTGCAGGGCCAGGCTGGCAGCCCGCTGTTCAAGCTGCAGGGCCCGCAAGCCCTGCCGGCCGGCGACAACGCCCGCGATGACGGCGGCAACTACATCGCCAGTGTCGACATCACCATCGCCGACCCGGGCGCGCTGGTGGCCAGTGAATACCGGCTCGAGCCCGACGCCGCCAACGGCGCCCAGTACACGCTGACACGCCTGTCGGACGGCAAGGTGTTCCCGCCGGTGAACGATGGCGACACCGTCGACGGCTTCACCATCACCATCGGCCCGAATGCGCCGGCGCCGGGCGATTCGTTCCTGCTCAAGCCGGTGTCCAACGCGGCTGCGGGCCTGACCGTGGTGCTGAAGAACCCGCGTGGCCTGGCTGCCGCCAACCCGATGACCGGCGTCACCCACCCGGCCAACACCGGCACCGCCACCATCGCCGCGCTGACGGTCGAGGCCGCGCCGGCCAGCGGTTACCAGGCGATGACACTGCGCTTCACCGACGACGCCGGGGGCTACGAGCTGCTGGACGCCGGCGACAACCCGCTGGCCACCGGCAGCTTCAGCGCCGGCACGCCCATTCGCCATGACGGCCTGGCCCTGGCACTGAACGGCCTGCCGCGCAGCGGCGACCGCATCAGCCTGGCGCCCACCAGCCACCCGGCGGCCAGCAACGGCAATGCGCTGCGCTTCGACGACCTGGCCAACCGTGGCCTGATCGACGGCACCACCGTGGCCGATGCCTATGCCAATGTGCTGGCCGACGTGGGTGTGCGGGTGCAGGGTGCGGTGGCCTCGGCCGACAACACCGCCGCCGTGGCCGCGCGCGCGCGTGCCGAGCTCAGTGCCGACGTGGGCGTGAACCTCGACGAGGAAGCGGCGCGGCTGATCCAGTTCCAGCAAAGCTACCAGGCCGCCGCCAAGCTGCTGCAGACCGCGCAGACGCTGTTCGACGCGCTGCTCAGCAGCGTGAGTCGATGACCTTGACCGGGACGTGACCCATGCGAGTCTCCACCGCCAACCGCTACGAAGCCACCGTCGACAGCCTGCAGCAGCGCCAGCGCGACATGGCCGAGGCGCAGACGGCCATGACCAACGGCAAGCGCATCAACAAGCCCAGCGACGACCCCACCGGCGCCGCACGGGCCGAGCGTGCCTACCTGAGCGGCCAGCGCATCGCCAGCGAGCAGCGCTCGGTCGACGCCAGCCGCAACGCCATGACGCTGGCCGAGGCCGCGCTGGGCCAGGCCGGTGAATTGCTGCAGTCCGCCCGCGAAACCCTGGTGGCCGCCGGCAACGGCAGCTACAGCCCGGCCGAGCGCCAGGCCCAGGCCAACGCGCTGGGCAACCTGCGCAGCCAGTTGCTGGCGCTGGCCAACCAGGGCAACGGTGCCGGCGGCTTCCTGTTCGGCGGGCAGGGCGCGACCACCATTCCCTTCCTGGACACGCCCGCGGGCGTGGTGCCCGGCGGCACCGGCGGGCAGACGCTGCTGTCGTCCACCGAGCTGATGCCCAGCACGGTGGACGGGCAGGCCATCTGGCTGTCGGCACGCAGCGGCAACGGCGTGTTCACCACCGCCGCCAACCCGGCCAATGCCGGCACCGGCTGGATCGACGCCGGCACCGTCAGCGACCCCGCGGCGCTGACCGGTGGCAACTACGACGTGGAGGTGGTCGACAACAACGGCGTGCTCAGCATCAGCGTGCTGCGCAATGGCAACGCCACGGCCGTCGACAACCAGCCCTACCGCGCCGGCCAGGCCATCACGGTGGACGGCATGACGTTGCACCTGAAGGGCACGCCGGTGGTGGGCGACCGGTTCACCGTCACTCCGTCGGCGCCGGACCTGGACGTGTTCGAGGCGCTGGACCGCAGCATCGCGGTGCTGAAGGACCCGGCGGCCAACCCCGGCCAGGTGGCCCAGGCGGTGAATGCCGGCCTGCGCGACATGGACGCGGTGATGGGCCACATGCAGGCCGCCCGCGCCGAGGCCGGCAGCATGCTCAACCGGCTGGACGCGCTGGACGGCCGCAACCAGGACCGCGCGGTGTGGGCCAGCACGGTGCAGGCCGACGCCGAGGACCTGGACATGCTGCAGGCCATCAGCACCTTCCAGAACCAGCAGACCGGCTACCAGGCAGCGCTGCAAAGTTACGCCATGGTGCAACGCATGTCGCTGTTCGACTATGTCAAGTGACGGCGCAGCCCTGCCAGCGCACACAATTCAGTCATGAGTGATCCCTCCGTGCTGGGCCAGGTGGCCCTGGGCTATTCGCCGATGATCGACCGCCACAAGGCGATCACCGCGCTGCGGCTGACCGTGTTTCCCATCCGCCCGGACGCCAAGCCCGAGGTGCCCGCGCTGCTGGACACGCTGGCCGCTGCCTGGCCCGAGCCCGCGCACCGCGTGTCGCTCAACATCGTCGGCGAGGAACTGCTGGACGCGGTGCTGCGCACCGACCTGCCGCTGAACATGATGCTCGAGGTGCCGGCCTTCATGGCCAGCGACCTGGCCTGCACCGACGCGCTGGCCGCGCTGCACACCCGCGGCAACACCTTGCTGATCAAGGGGCGGCCGCTGCAGCCGCTGCCGCGCGAGGTGCTGCCGTGCTTCGCCTATTCCATCATCGACCTGGCCGATGAGCGGCGCGACGGCATGCCGCCCCCGGGCGGCGTGTCGCGCAACATCCCGCATGTGCAGGCCGGCGTGCAGACCAACGCGCAGATGGCCGATGCCTTCGGCCGCGGCGCCATCGCGGTGCTGGGCTGGCCGATCGACGACCCCGCGCCGGCACGCCCCGGCACCAGCCGTGGCGCCCAGCCCGAGCTGAGCGCCATCGTCGAGCTGATCAACCGGGTCGACCGCCAGGAGAGCGCCGACCGGCTGGAAGCGGTGATGAAGAACGACCCGACCATGGCCTTCCGGCTGATGCGCTACATCAACTCGCCGGCCTTCGGGCTGAGCGTGGAGGTGACCAGCTTCCGCCACGCCATCATGCTGCTGGGCTACCAGCGGCTGAAGCGCTGGCTGGCGCTGCTGCTGGCCGCCGGCAGCCGCGATGCCAGCATGAAGCCGGTGATCTACGCCGCCGTGCGCCGCGGCCTGCTGATGGAAGAACTGGGCCGCGACAGCGGCTGCGACGACGAGCGCCGTGGCGAGCTGTTCATCTGCGGCGTGTTCTCGCTGCTCGACCGCCTGATGCACCAGCCGTTTGCCGACCTGCTCAAGGGCATCCCCACCACCGAGGCGGTGCGCGATGCGCTGCTGCACCAGCGCGGCCCGCACCAGCCTTATCTGGCCCTGGTGCTGGCGATCGAGGCCGCGTCGCTGCTGGACATGCGCGACGCCACCGAGGTGCTGATGATGACGCCCCAGGCCGTCAACCAGGCGGTGCTGCGCGCCCTGGTGGCCGCCCGCCAGCTCGACTGACGGCGCATTCGCGCCGCGCCTCCGGCGCCGACTCCCTGCCACTCCCTGCCACTCCCGGCCACTCCTGGCAACACCCGGCGCCATCACCCCGGCCGCTAAACTGGCCGGATGTCCCTGCTGCCGCGCCCTGCCACGCTGCCGTCCAACGCCCAGCTGTCGGCCCTGCTCGATGGCGTGGACGATGCGCTGCTGCTGCTGGTCGACCAGCGCCAGCGCATCAGCTACCGCAACCCGGTGGCCCAGCGGCTGCTGGGCTGTGAGGCGGGCCAGACCCTGGAGCAGGCCCTGGCCTGGCTGGATGCGGCCGGCCGCCAACGCTTGGTGCAGGCGCTGGTGCAGGCCCCGGCCCAGGCGCCCCAGACCGGCCAGCCCCTGGTGGTGGACGTCGCCCTGGCCGATGGGCCGCTGCGCGGCCAGCGCCTGGCGCTGAGCCTGGCGCGCGCCGGGGGCGGCGGCTGGGCGCTGCGTGCCGCCGCCGCGCCGTTGCCGCCGCCGCAGCCGCCGCTGGCGGCGGGCGCCACCAGCGAGCTGGTGCGCCTGCTGTGGGATTCGCCCCAGCCGCTGACGGTGCAGGACCGCCAGTTCGCCATCGTGGCGGCCAACCGCGCCTACTTCGACGCCGTGGGCCGCAGCCCTGACCAGGTGCTGGGCCATGATCCGCTGGACTTCGTCGATGCCGCCGACCATGCCGACGTGCACCGGTCGCGCCAGGACTGGCTGGCGGCGCTGGCCGACGGGCGGCAGCCCGTGCAGCAGGTGGAGCGCCGCGTGGTCGACGCGCAGGGCCGGTTGCGCTACTTCCGCTACGCGCCGCGCTGGGTCAGTGCCGACGATGGTGCGCCGCTGCTGCTGGCCCTGGTGCAGGACATGACGCTGGAGCAGCAGGCCCGCGACGCGGCCGCGCAGTCGGGCCATGAGCTCGACCAGTGGTTCGACCTGAGCCCGGTGGGCATGCTGGTGTACGACCACCATGGCCAGGTGGTGCGCAGCAACAGTGCCTTCGCTGCGCTGGCCGGCCCGGCGCCGGCCTGGCTGCCGGGTGCGCCGGCCGACCTGTGCGCGCTGCTGGGGTGGGACGGCGCGGCGCCCAGCCCCGTCTTGCAGCCCGGCGCGCCGGCGCTGGAGGTGCTGGGCACGCTGACCCTGGCCGACGGCCGGCGCCAGCACCTGCGTGCGCGGCTGCGCGCCTTCAGCCCGCCCCAGGGCGGCCAGCAGGTGATGGCGGTGCTGGAAGACCGCAGCCTGGAAGACGAGCACGATCTGGCCCAGCTGGAGATCGGCGCGCTGATGGACACCGCCAGTGTCGGCGTGGCCACCTACGAGGCATCGCGCGGCTGGCTGCAGACCCGGCCGGTGCGCGGCGGTGCCGGGGGTGCCACCGCGCCGGCGGGCAGTGCGCCGGCCGGCCTGGCCGCAGGCCTGCAATCGATCGGGCGCGACCAGGTTGAACCCGGATCGCGCGACGAGTTCGAGCGCCTGCAGCGGGCGCTGCGCGAAGGCCAGCGTGCCCAGGTGCGCTATGCGGTGCAGACCCCCGACCTCGGCACCCGCTGGCTGCTGACGCGGGTCGAGCCCGGTGAGCTGACCGGCGGCCGCGCCGCGCTGTCGGTTGTCACGCTGGACATCACCGAGCAGGAAGAAGCGCACCGCCGCAATGGCCAGCTGCTGCGCGAGCTGTCGGGCATCCTGGACGGCACCAGCGCCGGCATCGCCTACCTGCGCGGTGCGCAGCTGGTGCGCTGCAACCGCAGCTTCGAGGCCATGCTGGGCCTGGCACCCGGCGGCGCGGACGGTGCCACGCTGGCCGACCTGCTGGCCGACCAGCCGCAGGTGCAGGCGCTGCTGCAGCAGGCGCTGGCCGACGGCGCCGCCGGTGCCGGCCCTGGCGACCCGCGCCACGAGACCGAATTCGCCCGCACCGGCCCGGGTGGGCGGCAGGTCTGGTACGCGCTGTCGGCCAGCCGGTCATCGGCCGGCAGTGGCAGCGCGGCCGCCGTGCCCGAGCTGGTGGTGGTGCTCACCGACGTGTCGCGCCTGAAGGCGCAGCAGGCCGAGCTGGAGGCCCTGGCGCGTGAGCGCGAGCTGATGTTCAGCCTGAGCGACGTGGGCCTGGCCTACCTGCGCGGCGCCACCATCGAGCGTGCCAACGAGGCCCTGGCCAGCCTGACCGGCTACGCGGTGGGCGAGCTGTCAGGCCTGCACCTGGCCGCGCTGTTCGAGGACGAGCAGGGCTTCGACCGGTTGTGGCAGCAGCAGCGCCACAGCCTGGCCACGGCCGGCCGCTGGCAGGGTGAACGCCGCATGCGCCGGCGCGACGGCCGCCTGCGCTGGGTGCAGGTGCACAAGCGGCTGGTCGACGAGGCCGACCCCGATGCCGGCATGATCTGCAGCTATGTCGACGTGGACGAGCGCCGCCGCGCCCGCGAGGCGGTGCAGCTGCAGGCCGAGCGCACCCGCGCCATCCTCGACTCGGTGCTGGTGGGCATCGTCACCGTGGGAGACGGCGGCATCGAGTGGATGAACCGCTCGGCCCGCCGCATGTTCGGCGGCGAGCTGGCTGACTTTGTCGGCGAGCCGATCTCGATCGTGGCCACCGCCGAGCCCGACCACCCGCTGCGCGCCACCCATTACCGCCAGCACCTGGCCGACGGCCAGGCCGAGACCTTCGAATGCCGGCTGCGTGGCCGTGACGGGCGCGAGTTCTGGGTGGTGGGCAATGCGGTGGTCACCGGCCGCGGGGCGGATGGCGGCCTGCCGGGCGCCGACGCCGCACGCGGCAGCGGCAGCCAGATCACCTTTGCGCTGCTCGACATCGAGCGCCGGCGCCAGGCCGAGGTCAGCATCGCGCAGGCGCAGGCGTCGCTGCAGCGCATCATCGACACCGCGCCGCTGGCCATCGCGCTGTTCGATTGCGCCAGTGGCGCGGTGCTGCGGCTCAACCACATGGCGGCGATGTTCTTCGGCCGACCTGTGGAAGCCGTGCTGGGCCGCCGGCCCGAGGAATGGTTCAGCCCCGACGATGCGGTGGCGCTGCGCGCCGACCTGCAGGCCGCCCAGCAGCAGACCGATGTGCTGCGCCGCGAGCTGCCGAGACCGGTGCGCAGTGGCGCCGAGCCCGGTGCCGTGGAGATGCGCATGTGGGATGTGCGCATCGTCTCGCTGCAGCCCGGCCAGGCTGGGCCGGGCAGCCCGGGTGAGTCGCAGCTGCTGCTGGTGGCCAGCGACGTGACCGAGCAGCGTGCGGCCGAGCAGGCCCGCTTCGACGCCGCCGTGTCGCAGCGCGAAATGCTGGTCAAGGAAGTGCACCACCGCATCAAGAACAACCTGCAGGGCGTGGCCGGCCTGCTGCAGCAGACGGCGGCGCGCCGGCCCGAGGTGGCGGCGCTGATCAGCGAGGCGGTGGGCCAGGTGCAGGCCATCGCCCAGGTGCATGGCCTGCAGGTGGGCGTGAGCGGGCCGCTGCGCATCCGCCCGCTGGTCGAGGCCATCACCGCCAGCGTGCAGCGCACCTTCGGCCGGCCCGTCATCGTCAGCGTGGAAGGCACGCCCGCGCACCGCTTTGCATTGCCGGAGGCGGAATCCATCCCGATCGCGCTGACGGTCAACGAATTGCTGACCAATGCCATCAAGCACAGCGTGCCGGGCGACATCCACTGCGTGCTGCACTGCGACGAAGCCCGGCTGTCGATCCAGATCCTCAGCCCCGGGCAGCTGAAGCCGGGCTTCAGCCTGGCCCAGGTGCCGCCTGGCGTGTCGGGCCTGGGCCTGGTGCGCGCACTGCTGCCGCGCCGCACCGCCACGCTCACCCTCACCCAGCTGGGCGTGCAGGTCGAGGCCAAGGTGGTGCTGGTGCCGCCCAGCATCACCCTGCTGGAGCCGCTGTAGCCGGGGCGGCACGGCACAATCCGGGCATCCAACAACAGGCAGCGCGATGGCCGAGCAAGGCAAGATCCTGGTGGTCGACGACGACCGGCTGGTGCTGGCCACCGTCACCCACGGCCTGGCCCAGGCCGGGTATGACGTGATCGATGCCGACAACGGCGACGAGGCCATCCTGCTGGCGCGCCAGCACAAGCCCGACCTGGCGCTGCTGGACATCCGCATGGAAGGCATGAGCGGCTTCGACGTGGCCGCCTACCTGCGCGACCACCTGCATGTGCCCTTCATGTTCCTGTCGGCGTTTGCCGACGACGCCACCGTGCAGAAGGTGAAGGAGCTGGGCGCGGTGGCCTACCTCGTCAAGCCGCTGGACATCGGCCAGATCCTGCCCACCGTGGCGGCGGCGCTGGCGCAATTGCCGGCGCGGTCTGCCGCGCGGGCCGCCGTGCCGGCGCCCGCCCAGGGGGCCGCGGACAGCATGGCCACGCTCGACCTGGTGCCGCTGGCCGTGGGCGTGCTGATGCACCGCTACAGCCTGCAGCGCGCCACCGCGCTGGAGCGGCTGCGCCGCATGGCCGCCGACGAGCAGCGCAGCCTGGCCGACCAGGCCGGCCGGCTGGTCGACGCGGTGGAACTGCTGTCGCGCGGCCAGAGCTGAACGCGCCGCGGCCTGGTCAGGCCTTCTTCAGCCGGTAGGTGCGCAGCTCGGGCAGGTAGCGGCGGGTCTTGATGTCGACCGGCGCCTGGCCGTTCAGCACGGCCAGCACGTCCTGGCGCACCGTCGTGTTCAGGCAGTAGTAGCCGTGGCCGTCCGGGTCCTGCCTGCGGCTGGTGACCGGTTCGCAGTCGACCACGTTGACCTTGTCGGGCAGGGCGCGGGCATTGCGCGGGCCGGCGGCGCCCAGGCGGTCGGGGTTGCCCTTGGTCACGTCGCTGGTCACCAGGGCCAGGTCGCCGGCGTTGTGGTACAGGCTCAGCCGGCGGGCCATGTCGGGCAGGGCCTGCAGCTTGTGCGGCAGCTCGAAGGCGTCGTCGTCTTCATC
>JAGOBT010000353.1 GCA_017999135.1 Burkholderiaceae bacterium | reverse complement strand
GCCCAAGAAGCTCTACTGAGTTTCTCGCGCCTGAAAACACGCCCGCGCGGGACGCCGCAGCGGGCGTTTTTCATTCCCCCACACCTTGCCATTGCCCGAGGCCCGCATGCCCCTGAAAGACCAGATCTCCGACGACATGAAGACGGCCATGCGCGCCAAGGACAGTGCGCGCCTGGGCACCATCCGCCTGCTGATGGCCGCCATCAAGCAGCGTGAGGTGGACGAGCGCATCGTGCTGGATGACGCCGCCATCGTCGGCGTGGTGGACAAGCTGATCAAGCAGCGCAAGGATTCGATCACCGCCTTCCAGAGCGCCGGCCGCACCGATCTGGTCGACAAGGAAAGCGCCGAGCTGGCTGTGCTGCAGGCCTACCTGCCGGCGCGGCTGTCGGCCGACGAGATCACCGCCGCCGTGGGCGCCATCGTGGCTGATCTCGGCGCCAGCGGGCCGGGCGACATGGGCAAGGTGATGGCTGCCGTCAAGGCCCAGCTGGCCGGCAAGGCCGACATGGGTGCGGTGTCGGCGGCCGTGAAGGCCGCGCTGTCGAAGTAAGCTGCACACCATGAGCACCCACCTGCCCCTGCGCCAGATCGCCGACACCGTGTGTGTGGCCCCGCAACTCACGCCCGACGCGATGGCCGAACTGGCCCGCCTCGGCTTCAAGAGCGTGGTGAACAACCGACCGGATTTTGAACACGGCCCGGATCAGCCGACCAGCGCCGCAATGGAAGCCGCTGCGGTGGCCGCCGGCTTGACCTACCGCCACCTGCCGGTGGACGGCGGCTGGCAGTCGCCCGAGCAGATCGCCGCGTTTGCCGAGCTGCTGCAAACGCTGCCGCAGCCGATGCTGGCGTTCTGCCGGTCGGGCGCACGG
This sequence comes from Burkholderiaceae bacterium, assembly GCA_017999135.1. Classification (GTDB taxonomy): domain Bacteria; phylum Pseudomonadota; class Gammaproteobacteria; order Burkholderiales; family Burkholderiaceae_C; genus Pseudaquabacterium. The sequence continues at coordinate 3,578 of JAGOBT010000353.1, read as the reverse complement.
TCGACCCGGCTGTTCCAGCAGGCCATCGCCCTCTGACGTCCAGGCGGCTCTGCCCGCCTGCCAGCCATGTCGACACCCCAGCCCGCCATGCCGGCGGACGAGAAAGCCGCCGTCGCGGACGCCGCGCCGCATCCGCACCGCCACCGCCCGGTGCGCAGCTTCGTGCTGCGTGCCGGCCGGCTGGGCACCGGCCAGGCGCGTGCGCTGGCCGACCTGGGGCCGCGCTTCCTGCAGCCCTTCCAGCCCGCGCTGGTGGATTGGGATGCGGCCTTCGGCCGCGCCGCACCACGGGTGCTGGAGATCGGCTTCGGCATGGGCCAGGCCACGGCCGCCATCGCTGCCGCCCGGCCCGATCTCGACTTCATCGGCGTGGAAGTGCACCAGCCCGGCGTGGGCGCGCTGCTGCGCGAGATCGGCGAACGCGGCCTGACGAACATCCGCATCGTGCAGCATGACGCGGTCGAGGTGCTGAGGCAGATGGTGGCGCCGGCGTCACTGGCCGGCGTCCATGTGTTCTTTCCCGACCCCTGGCACAAGAAGCGCCACCACAAGCGCCGGCTGATCCAGCCCGGGCTGGTCGACCTGCTGGCCAGCCGGCTGGCGCCCGGCGGCTGGCTGCATTGCGCCACCGACTGGGACGACTATGCCCAGCAGATGCTGCAGGTGCTGGGCGACTGCCCGGCGCTGGCCAACACCGCCGACGGCTACGCGCCGCGCCCGGCGATGCGCCCGCTGACCAAGTTCGAGGCCCGCGGCCTGAAGCTCGGCCACGGCGTGTGGGACCTGCTGTTCAAGCGGACTGGTTGATCAGCGAAATCGCACCAAGCGGACGCCGCGGAACCGGCTTTGCCGGGCCGCTGGCGTTGCCCCCCTTGAGGGGGAGCGCCGCAGGCGCTTCGGGGGTGGTCAGGCACTCCAGGTGACCCAGCCGGTGTAGGACGTCAGCAGCACGATGCCGCCGAAGACGATGCGGTACCAGGCGAAAACGGTGAAATCGTGCGTCGACACATAGCGGATCAGCCAGCGGATGCACAGCAGCGCACTGAAGAACGCCATCACCGTGCCCACGGCAAACACCGGCACGTCCTGCAGGCTCAGCACATCGCGCTGCTTCCACACCGAATAGGCGCCGGCACCCATCAGCGTGGGAATGCCCAGGAAGAAGCTGAACTCTGCCGCCGCCTTGCGCGAGAAGCCCAGCACCAGCGCACCCATGATGGTGGCGCCCGACCGGCTGGTGCCCGGCACCAGGGCCAGGCACTGCAGCAGGCCCACCTTCAGCGCGTCGGCCACGGTCATGTCGTCGACCGTCTCCACCCGCGCGCGTCGGCTGCCTTGCAGGTCCATGGCGCCGTACAGCCGCTTGTGGCGTGCCTCGATCCACAGGATCAGCACGCCGCCGACGATGAAGGCCAGGGCCACCGGCACCGGCGCGAACAGGTGCTGCTTGATGATGCTGCCCAGCGCCAGGCCGAACACCACGGCCGGCAGAAACGCCACGGCCACATTCAGCGCAAAGCGCTGGGCCTTGGCCTGGCTGGTGATGCCGGCGACGGTGTCGCCCAACCGCTGACGGTATTCCCACACCACCGCCAGCATGGCACCGGTCTGGATGGCGATCTCGAACACCTTGACCATGTCGCCGGTGAAGTTCAGCAACGACCCCGCCAGGATCAGGTGGCCGGTCGACGAGATCGGCAGGAACTCGGTGAGCCCCTCCACCACGCCCATGATCGCCGCCTTCAGCAACAGCACCAGGTCCACGCACGCCCTCCGGCCAAAGCTGCGGATGATAGCTGTGGGGTGTGGCAACGGCGGGCGCGACCGGCGTGCGGGATTTGCCCTTGTTGCCCGCGTCGGATGTCGCCGTTACATTACTGACCAGTCAGTCATTAAATGCCCACCACCGACACCGCCCACCGGCGCCGCCGCAAGGAAGCGCGCCCGCAAGAGCTGCTGGACGCCGCGCTGGCGCTGTTCGTGCAGAAGGGCTTTGCCGCCACCCGCGCTGAAGAGGTGGCCGCGCTGGCCGGCGTGTCCAAGGGCACGCTGTACCTGTACTACCCGAGCAAGGAAGAGCTGCTGAAGGCGGTGATCGCGCACTACCTGTCGGCCCGCATCGCCGCAGGCGCGGCCCAGGCGGCGGGCCACAACGGCAGCACCACCGCGCTGCTGCAGGGCATCCTGATCGACTGGTGGACCCAGCTCTACGACAGCCCGGCTGCCGGCGTGTTCAAGCTGGTGATCACCGAGGTGCGCAACTTCCCCGAGATTGCCGGCTTCTACCACCGCGAAGTGGTCGAACGCGCCCACAACCTGCTGGGCGGCATCGTGCGCCAGGGCATTCACAACGGCGAGTTCCGACCCGTGGCGGTCGACCACGCGGTGCATTCGCTGGTGCTGCCGCTGGTGATGATCTGCCTGCACCGCCACTCCCTGGGTGCCTGCACACCGGCCGATTGGCACCTGGATGGCCGCGCCTTCATCGCCCAGCACGTGCACCTGGTGCTGGCCGGGCTGAGCGTGCGCCCCGTCGATCCACCCCCTGAAACCGCCGTTGCCTGATGTCTGACACCCCGAAGAACAAGAAGCCCTGGTTGCGCTGGTTGGTCGTGCTGCTGGTGCTGGCCGCCGTGGTGCTGGTGGGCCGGCAGTGGCTGGCCCGCCGCACCGCCACGCAGGCGGCCACCGCAGCCACGGCCGCCAGCGCCCCGCAGCCGCAGCTGGAACTGGCGCCGCAAGACCTGCTGACGGTGGAGCGCACCACGCTCAGCCGCCGGCTGGATGTGTCGGGCAGCCTGAAGGCAGTGAACACCGCCTTCGTCAAGGCCAAGGTGGCGGCCGAACTGAAGACGCTGACCGTGCGCGAGGGCGACGCCGTGAAGGCCGGCCAGGTGATCGGCCAACTCGACGCCACCGAGTTCGACTGGCGCCTGCGCCAGGCCGAACAACAGGCAGCCGCAGCACGGGCGCAGTTGGACATCTCCCAGCGCCAGCTCACCAACAACAAGGCGCTGGTGGCCCAGGGTTTCATCTCGCCGACCGCGCTGGACACCTCGTCCAGCAACGCGGCCGGCGCCCAGGCCAATCTGCAGGCCGCGCTGGCCGCGGTGGAACTGGCCCGCAAGAGCCGCGGTGACACCACGCTGGTGGCGCCGATCAGCGGCCTGGTGGCGCAGCGCCTGGCCCAGCCAGGCGAGCGGGTGCCGCTGGACGGGCGCATCGTCGAGATCGTCGACCTGTCGCGCATCGAGCTGGAAGCCGCCATCGCGCCCCAGGACCTGCCGGCGCTGCAAATCGGCGCGCAGGCCAGCCTGACGCTCGACGGTGGTGGCGCGGAGGTGGCCGCCAAGGTGGCGCGCATCAGCCCCAGCGCCACGACTGGCGCACGCACCGTGGCCGCCTACCTGGCGGTGGCGCCGCATCCGGGGCTGCGCCACGGTCTGTTTGCACGCGGCAGCATCGAGCTGGGGCAGACCACGGCACTGGTGATCCCGCTGTCGGCCGTGCGCAACGACCAGGCCCAGCCCTACGCCATCCGCCTGCGTGACGGCCGCGCCGAGCGCCGGGTGCTGACG
>JAGOBT010000352.1 GCA_017999135.1 Burkholderiaceae bacterium | reverse complement strand
CGGGGCCAAAAGATTGGATCAAAAGGCCCCTTCCAAACTTTCCGACACGAGCCCAGCGCCTGTCTGGCATCGAGGCGGGCGCCTCGCCTGTCCGGCTCGAACAGAGATGGCCGGAAGCAGCGCGGCACATTCCACGGCCGTGCCACCCCGGTCAGGGCTGTGTCGCGCAAACCTCGACCAGGCGCGATCGCGGCATGCGGGGATCGGTGCTGCCCAGCAACCTGCTGAGCGGAACCACCGCTGAAGCGACTGCGGTTGCGAGGGGCGGCTGTGTTCGAGCCGGACAGGCGAGTCGAAGCGCCTGGGTTTCCACAGGCGCGCCGGACTCAACGCGCAGTTTGACAGGCGCTTCTTTGGTGACTTTCTTGTCGCCTGACAAGAAAGTTACCCGCCGGCCGGGGCGGGACCCGGCGGGTTACACCGAGCCATGGGCTGACTTCTGCAAGGCGATCCATCCAGCGGCCAACAGCCGCGCCGAGCCCCAAGCCGCCAGCCAAAGCGCACGATCAAGACGGCGCCGCCAGCCGCATCACCGCCAGATAGCCCGGCTGCACCTCCATGCGCGCCGTGGTACCAGCCGCCTGCAGCAGCGCATGGGCCCGCGGCAATTGCCAGCAGGGCAGCTGGGTGAACAGATGGTGCTCGCTGTGGAAGTTGACCCAGTAGGGCGCGATCAGCGCCCGCTCCAGCCAGCCGGCGCGGGTGGTGCGGGCCTGGCGCAGCGGGTCGGGCTGGTCCACCGGCACCAATGCATGCTCGGCGATGTTGCGCAGGCGCGTGACCAGCGGCAGCCAGCTGGCCATCGGCAGCAGCCACAGCACCAGCCACAGCCACCACCAGCCCGCGGCAGCAAACACCGCGAAGCCCAGCGCATTGGCGATCAGGAAGTGCCGGTCATGGCCAGTGAAGGCACTGGCGCCATCGCTGCCCGCCACCTGGCTGCTGCGCCGCAGCAGCGGCTGGATGCGCTGCTTGTAGAAGGTCTGCCCGCTCAAGTCGCGCCACATCTTGCGGCGCAGCGACGTGCGGCTGATGGGAAAGGGCGCCGACAGCACCAGGTCCGGGTCTTCGGCCTGCTGCACATAGCGGTGGTGCTGCAGGTGGTAGGGCCGGTAGGCCTTCAGCGTGGGGGCGCACAGCCAGTGGCCCACCCAGTCGTTGATGGCGCGGTTCGGGTGCAGCAGGCCGTGGGCGGCGTCGTGCATCAGGATCGCCAGGCCCAGCTGGCGGGTGCCGACCACCATCACGCACAGCGGGATCAGCCACGGCCAGCGCGCGCCCACCACCATGGCCAGGCCGATGGTGCCCCAGGCATGCGCCACCAGCCACAGGCCGCGCCACGATGACTTGGCCGACAACCGGCCCCACTGCTCAGGCGTGAAGTGGTCTTCGGGGCGGGCGCGGGGGGCAACGGCCATGTCAGTCCTGCCCGGCCGTTCCGAAGGGACGGACAGCCCCCTCGGGGGGCAGCGAGCGCAGCGAGCGTGGGGGCAGCATGGTGGCGCGATTGTGGTGGGGGCCAGCGACGGGTGGCGTCGCGCAGTTGACGGCCTGGCATGGCGACAATCCGCACCATGCACCCCCTCGACACCCTCGACACCCCCGCTGCCGTGCTGGACGTGGCACGCCTGCAGCACAACCTGACCCACATGCAGCAGCGCATCAGCGCCCTGGGCGTGGCACTGCGCCCGCACATCAAGACCAGCAAGTGCCTGGCGGTGGTGCAGCAGCAGCTGGCGCTGGGCGCGCAGGGCGTGACCGTGTCGACGCTGAAGGAGGCGCAGCAATGCCTGGCCGCCGGCATCACCGACATCACCTACGCGGTGGGCATCGCCCCGGCCAAGCTGCCGCAGGTGCTGGCGCTGCGCCGGCAGGGCGCGCAGCTGACCATCCTGACCGACAACCTGGCCAGCGCGGCCGCCGTCGGCGACTTCTGCCGCGCCCAGGGTGAAGCGATCCCGGTGCTGATCGAGATCGACACCGACCAGCACCGCAGCGGCGTGCCGCCTGAATCCGACCTGCTGCTGGACCTGGGACGCGCCTTGCACACCGGCGGCGCCACGCTGGCCGGCGTGCTGACCCATGCCGGCGCCAGCTACCAGTGCAGCACGCCGGCCGCCCTGCAGGCCATGGCCGAGCAGGAGCGTGCCGGCTGCGTGCGCGCCGCCGAGCGCCTGCGTGCTGCGGGCCTGCCCTGCCCGGTGGTGAGCGTGGGCTCCACCCCCACCGCGTTGTCGGCCACCCGGCTCGACGGCGTGACCGAGGTGCGGGCCGGCGTCTATGCCTTCATGGACCTGGTGATGGCCAATGTAGGCGTGTGCAGCGCCGATGACATCGCGCTGAGCGTGCTGGCCACGGTGATCGGCCACCAACCCGACAAAGGCTGGGCCCTGGTCGACGCCGGCTGGATGGCGATGAGCCGCGACCGCGGCACGCAGGCCCAGGCCTGCGACTACGGCTACGGCCAAGTGTGCGACGCTGCTGGCCAGCTGCTGCCCGGCTGGGTGATGACCGGCGCCAACCAGGAACATGGCATCGTCGGCTTCGACCCCGCCAAGCCCGGCGCCGGCGCAGCGCCGGCCGACGTGGTGCAGGCGCTGCCGGTGGGCACGCGCCTGCGCATCCTGCCCAACCACGCCTGCGCCACCGCTGCGCAATTCGCCGGTTACCACGCACTGCAGCCCGACGGCACGCTGGCCGACTGGCCGCGCTGGAACCACTGGTAGCCGCTGCATCCGCACCGCCCCGCGCTGCGTATGCCGGGGCATGACAGCACAACGCACCACCCTGCGCACTGCCACGCGCATCGCCCGCCACGGCACCAGCCGCCAGCGCCGCTGGCTGGCCCCGCTGCTGCTGGCCCTTGCCTGCAGCGCCCAGGCACATGACACCTGGTTCGCCCCGCTGCCGCCTGGCCCGCAGGGCGAGCTGGTGCTGGCGCTGGGCACCGGCGCGCGCTTTCCGCGCCAGGAAACGCCGCTGGACAAGGACCTGATCCGCGCCAACGGCTGCCAGGTGCGGGGCACGGCACAGCCTGCGGCCACCACACCGCTGCAATGGGTGTCCTACCGCCCCGACGCCATGCTGCTGCGCAGCGCACAGTCAGCGCAGCCCCACCTGCGGCACAGCTGCTGGCTCGAAGCCCAGCCCCTGTCCATCACCCTGGACGACGCCACCGTGACCGCGTACCTCGACGAAATCCGTGCGCTGCCCGTGGTGCGCGACCGCTGGTCCGCCCTGCTGCGCCGCGGCGTGCGCTGGCAGGAGCGCTATGTGAAGCATGCCCGCATCGAGCTGCCGGCGGCCACGCCAGGCGCCGCCAGTGCCGGGCTGCCCGGCCAGGCCGGCGGGGCGCCCGGGCTGGACCTGCAGGCCGACATGCCCGCCGGCGCGCTGCGCGCCGGCGACACGCTGCGGGTGCGGCTGCTGCGCAATGGCCAGCCGCTGCCGGGCCTGCCGCTGGCGCTGCGCAACGACCTGAACCCCTTGACCCTGTGGCACCGCAGCGACGCCGACGGCTGGGTCACCGCCGTGCTGCCACTGGCGGCACGCTGGCTGCTGAGCGGTGTCGACCTGCAGCCATCGGCCACCGACCCCGACGGCTGGGACAGCGGCTTCGTCAGCCTGCACATCGAAACCCTGCCGCGGCGCTGACCGGCACCTGGCGGCGCGCGGCGGCCCGCGCCGGGCCGGCAGCTCGACCGCGGGTTGACGCCTGCACGGCTGGCGCGTGTCGACCGGCTGGGGCGAGCCCGCCATGGACCTGGCGACCACGCTGCACTATCTGAAATGGCCGCTGGCCGGCAACCACGACCACCGCGCGCACGACACCGCCCTGCGCGACGCCCTGTTCGACTGGCTGGCAAGCTGAGCGGTCCCCCGCCTCAATCCACAGGTAGCGGGCTGTCCGTCTCGCTGACCGGCGCCGATGCCGAGTTCAGCCGCAGTGGCGTGCCGGCCCCAGCCGCCCGCTTGTCGGCGATCAGCTGCCCCGCAAACTCGGTGTAGGCGCGCACCGAGGCGATGGCGCTGTCGGGCACGGCATCGGTCGGCACGGCGGGCGGGGCCACCGGGTCGTCGGCGCCACCACCGCCGCAGGCGGTGAGCAGGGCAGCCGCCGCAGCGGCCACCCCCAGGCGAAACAGGCGTTGCATGGCGGGGTTCTCCTGGGCTTGCATCACTTGCTGCCCGGCAGCGGCGTGTTCAGGTACGGAAAGCCCGGCAGCAGCGGCACCACGGCCTGGTCGACTGCGTCGTGCAGCGTGAATGCGGTGGCACCCAACGGCACCTTGGCCGGGCTGCAATCGGCGCCAAAGCCCAGGGCGTTGGTGGTGCCGTTGGCCACGCACAGACCGCCCATCACCGCCACCAGCGAGATGTCGACCACGTCGTCCTTGGGACGGCGGCCGTTGGGATAACCGGCCAGATCGATCGCCGAGCCCAGGTTCTGCGGCCCGCCGACACGCAGGATCTCGCCCACGACACCCAGCCGGTT
>JAGOBT010000351.1 GCA_017999135.1 Burkholderiaceae bacterium | reverse complement strand
GGCCTGCAGGCGGCCTATGCCGACCTGGGCATCACCGAGGCCGAGATCGTGCAGGCCGGCCGCCTGCCGAACCCGGGCTTCAGCATCGGCCGCACCACCGCAGGCGACGAGATCGAGCGCGAGCGTGGCCTGCACCTCAACCTGGCCCGCCTGATCGCGCTGCCGCTGGTGCAGCGCGCCGAGGCCAGCCGGCTCGCGCAGGTGCGCAGCACCGTGGCGATGCAGGTGCTGTCGCTGGCGGCAGACACCCGCAAGGCCTGGGTGCAGGCCGTGGCCGCGGAAGAATCGGTGCGCTACAGCCGCCAGGTGATGCAGGCTGCCGAAGCCGGGGCCGAACTGGCGCGGCGCATGGCGCAGGTCGGCAACTTCAACAAGCTGCAGCAGGCGCGCGAGCAGGGCTTCTATGCCGACGCGGCGCTGAACCTGGCCCGCGCCGACTTGCAGCAGCGCGCCACGCGTGAACGCCTGACGCGGCTGCTGGGCCTGTGGGGCGACCAGACCAGCTTCCAGTTGCCACCACGCCTGCCCGACCTGCCCACCCAGCCACGCGACCTGCCCGACATCGAGCGCACGGCGCTGGCCCAGCGGCTGGACGTGGCCGCCGCACGCAGCAGCGCCGAGGCCACCGCACGCCACCTGGGGCTGACGCGCACCACCCGCTTCGTCAACGTGCTGGACCTGGGCCTCAGCCGCAGCAGCAGCAACGCGGGCCACCGCCAGCACGGCTGGGAGATCGAGCTGCAGCTGCCGCTGTTCGACTGGGGCGATGCCCGCGTGGCGCGGGCCGAAGGCCTGTACATGCAGGCACTGCACCGCGCGGCCGACACCGCGATCCACGCCCGCTCGGAGGTGCGCGAGGCCTATGGCGCCTACCGCTCGGCCTGGGACATCGCCCGGCACCAGCGCGACGAGATCGTGCCGCTGAAGGCCCGCATCTCGGAAGAGAACCTGCTGCGCTACAACGGCATGCTGATCGGCGTGTTCGAGCTGCTGGCCGACGCGCGATCGCAGATTGCCAGCGTGCACGGCGCCATCGACGCGCTGCGCGACTTCTGGCTGGCCCAGGCCGACCTGGACATGGCGCTGGTGGGCAAGCCCAGCCTGACCGCCACGGCCGGCCCGGCCATGGGGGCCGGCCCGGCAGCCGACCCCGGCCATTGACCCCACCCCACCGAACCCGAGGACCCGATCCCATGGTCTCGCGAAGAAACTTCCTGGGCGGCGCCGGCGTGGCCGCCGCCACCGCCAGCACCGTCAGCAAGGTGGCGATGGCGGCCCTGCCTGAGCCCGTCATCCAGACCCGGCCCGACACGATGGCGCCGCTGCTGCCGCCCACCGGCCGCCCCTACAACCCGGTGGTCACGCTCAATGGCTGGACGCTGCCCTGGCGCATGCACAACGGCATCAAGGAATTCCACCTGGTGGCCGAACCGGTGGTGCGCGAGATGGCGCCCGGCTTCAAGGCCCACCTGTGGGGCTACAACGGCCAGAGCCCGGGGCCGACCATCGAGGTGGTGGAAGGCGACCGCGTGCGCCTGTTCGTCACCAACAAGCTGGGCGAGCTCACCAGCATCCACTGGCACGGCCAGCGCCTGCCCAACGGCATGGACGGCGTGACCGGACTCAACCAGCCCGGCATCCCGCCCGGCAAGACCTATGTGTACGAGTTCGTGGCGCGCCGGCCCGGCACGTTCATGTACCACCCGCATGCCGACGAGATGGTGCAAATGGCCATGGGCATGATGGGCTTCTGGGTCACGCACCCGAAGGCAAAGCACCCGCTGATCGACGCCGTCGACCGCGACTTCTGCTTCCTGCTCAACGCCTACGACATCGACCCCGGCAGCGCCACGCCGAAGATCATGACGATGCTGGACTTCAACCTGTGGAGCTGGAACAGCCGCATCTTCCCGGGCATCGACCCGCTGGTGGTGCGGCACATGGACAAGGTGCGCATCCGGGTGGGCAACCTGACGATGACCAACCACCCGATCCACCTGCACGGGCATGAATTCCTGATCACCGGCACCGACGGCGGCCCCACGCCGAAGAGCGCCCGCCAGTACGAGATCACCGCCGACATCGCGGTGGGCCAGATGCGGCAGCTGGACTTCCTGGCCGACGAGGAAGGCGACTGGGCCTTCCACTGCCACAAGAGCCACCACACGATGAACGCCATGGGCCACGGCGTGCCGACCATGATCGGCGTGGACCACAGCGGCGTGGCGCGCCAGATCACGAAGCTGATCCCCGACTACATGGTGATGGGCGAGCGCGGCATGAAGGACATGACCGAGATGGAGATGCCGCTGCCCGACAACACCGCGCCGATGATGGCTGGCCAGGGGCCGTTCGGCGCGGTGGGCATGGGCGGCATGTTCAGCATCCTGAAGGTGCGCAGGGACCAGCAGCGCGGCGACTACAGCGACCCGGGCTGGTACCAGCACCCGCCGGGCACGGTGGCCTACGAGTTCACCGGCGCGCTGCCCGACCCGGCGCGCTTCCAGGCCGAGAGCGGCGGATCCATGCCAGCGGTCGCCAAGCCCGCACAGGACATCGAGGTCAAGGTCCGCAAGCCAACGGGGGGCCACGGTGGCCACTGACGGCAGGCCCGGCAGCATCCACACCAAAGCCTGCGGGCCGCCTGCACCGCCTTGCCCCATGTCTCGAACCCCATTTCTCCAGGAGCTCCCATGATCCAACTTGCAACGGCCCTGATCGCATCCGCACTGCTGACCGCCCCCGCGCTGGCACAGCAGAAGGCCGACGACCACGCCGCACACCAACCCGCCACCGCTGCGCCGGCGGCAGCCCAGAGCGCCGACATGGCCGACGGCGAAGTCCGCCGGATCGACCGGGATGCCGGCAAGATCACGCTGCGCCACGGCGAGATCAAGAGCCTCGACATGCCGGGCATGACGATGGTCTTCATGGTCAAGGACGCCGCGCTGCTCGGCGCGGTCAAGGTCGGCGACAAGGTGAAGTTCCGTGCCGAGAAGTCGGGCGGCGGCTACATGGTGACGGCCATGGAAGCCGCGAAGTAGCAGGCCCCCCTGCCGCGCCTAAGCGCCGCGCGCCGTGGCCGCGGCCTGCTGCGCCCGCAGGCGGGCATTGACATACGCGCCCTGCGGCACATGCAGCAGGTCAGCCACGCGCCACAGCACATGGCGCTCATGGTCGGCCAGGTGGCCGTCGGCATAGGCCACCCGCCACATCAGTTCGACCATGTGCAGCTTCTGCGCCATGTCCAGCCGGTCATTCAGCTGCGAGGTGAAGCCGAACAGGTCGGTGGCCTGTTGCGCGGTGGCGGTGGCCAGTTCGGCCAGGCGCTCGGCCTCGTCGTCGGCCAGGTGGAACACCTTGCGCAGGGCGCCCAGCACGGCGTTGCGCTCGGCGTCGTGGAAGCTGGCATCGGCGCGCATCACCTCCACCAGCAGCACTGCGGTGGCCAGTTGCAGCGCGTGCTCGGCAGCCTGCGGCGGGATGCCACCGGTGGGCGGCAGCAGGCTGTCGAACAGGTCTTTCAGGGTCTTGAGCATGGCGTGATGATGACAGCTCAGGCCGCTGGCCTGGTCACCCGCACCATGGCCAGCGCGGCGCCGCCCAGCACCAGGACGAAGCCCACCCAATCGGTGGCCGACGGCCGGTCGCCCACCAGGGCCATGGCGCCCAGCACGCCCACCACCGGCACCGCCAGCGTGGTCAGCGACGACACCGTGGCGGTGGCCGACGCCAGCAGCCGGTACCACAGCACATAGGCCACGGCGGTGGCGATCAGCACATGCCAGGCCAGCGCCACCTGCACCCGCAACGGCCACACCGTGGGCAGGTGCTCGCCGGCGGCCAGCGCCGCCACCGCGGCCACTGCCGCGCCGATGCCCAGTTGCCAGGCGGTGAGCACGATGCGGTCGCCCGGCGGCGGCCAGCGCTTGGTGGCCACCGTGCCCAGCGCCCAGGCCAGCGCCGCGCCCAGCGGCAGCAGCAGGCCCCACAGTGGCGTGCGCGCCGCACCGCTGGCGGCTGCGGCCAGCGCCTGCAGCACCGGCAACGCCAGGCAGGCCACACCCAGGCCGCCCAGGCCCAGCGCCACCCGGCTGCGGCGATCGGGCCGGTCGCCCAGCAGCCACCAGGCCAGCGCCGCCGACATCAGCGGCATGGTGAAGGTGAGCACCGCCGCGCGGGAGGTGCTGGTGGTGAGCTGCGCAAACGCGGTGCAGATGTTGAACACCGCCACCGTCAGCAGCCCGCCCACCCAGATGGCCGGCCAGGCCGCGCGCTGCGGCCACAGCGGCGTGCGCCGCAGCAGCGCCAGCCCGGCCAGCAGCAGCACGCCCAGCCCCAGGCCCAGCGCGCGGGCCGAGAACGGCGGGATGACCGTCAGCATGGTCTTGACCGCCGGCCAGTTCAGGCCCCAGGCAATGGCCAGCACCGGCGGGATCAGCGCGGGCCGCAGCATGGGGGAAGCGAGGCCATGGGGCATGGGGGCGGCATGGCACCATGC
>JAGOBT010000350.1 GCA_017999135.1 Burkholderiaceae bacterium | reverse complement strand
TCCCGATCCTGGCCGGCTACATCTTCGGCGGCAACCGGGGCGCCCGCCAGCTGGCGATGACGGCCCCGGTCACCCAGGCGCCGCAGAAGCTCGCGATGACCGCGCCCGTCACCCAGACGGCAGCCGGCGACAACCATGTGGTGCAGTTCGTGCTGCCCAAGGGCGTGACGGCGGAGACCGCGCCGGTGCCCAACGACGCCCGGGTGCGCCTGCGCGATGTGCCGCCGCGGCGGCTGGTGGCGGTGCGCTTCTCGGGCTTCTGGAACGAGGCCAACTACGCCGAGCACCTGGCCAAGCTGACGGCGGCGATGCGCACGGCCGGCCTGCAGGCGGCCGGCGATCCGGTGCTGTCACGCTACAACCCGCCGATCACCCCCTGGTTCCTGCGCCGCAACGAGATCTGGATCGATCTGGCCTGACTCCGCCTGATCAGGTGTGCGTCACCCAGCCGGCGTGCTCGGCACTGTCCAGGTGGGGCAGGGTGTTGAAGGTGACCAGCGCCAGCCGTTTGGGGTTGACGGCGAATTCACTGACCGCGCTATTGCGGATGCGCAGGTTCAGGTCGATGCTGGTCTCGGCCGGTGCGCCCAGCACCTGGGCCACCACGGTGGAGATCGGACCGCCGCTGCTGACCACCAGCACGTCGCCGTCGGTCACCGCACGCACCCGGGCCAGCGCATCGTGGATGCCGGCCACGAAGTCGACGTAGCCGGGCATGCCCTGCGGCTGGGTGCGCCCGGCCATCCAGGCGGCCAGGCCGTCGCGCAGGATGCGGAAGTGCTGGCGGTAAGCCTCGGGCGTGTCGGCTTTGGGCAAGGGCTGCGGGTGGATGGCGGCGATCACCGCATGGCTGTCGTACTCGTTCAGCCCGGGCAGTTGCAGCGTGGGCTGGCGCTGGCCGAGCCCTGCGGCGAGCGCGTCGTAGCTCTGGATCTGGCGCTGCAGCGTGCCGGTCAGCACCGCGGCGAAGCGCCGGCCCTTGGTGGCGAAGTAGCGGCCCAGCTGGGTGCACTGCTGCACGCCCAGCGGGCTCAGCTGGTCGTAGTTGTCGGCGCCGAACGAGGCCTGGCCATGGCGCACGAGGTAGAGGGTTCCCATGGCGCGGGATTGTGGCCAGCGCCCCGGGGCGGTCTTGTCGCCGCGGCGACCGGGCGCCGGCTCACCGGCTTGGTGCGGCGTGGTGCGCCAAGCTGGTGCAGCTGGCCGCCGCACCGTCGAAAAAAGACCCCCCGGCGCAGCACGCCGAGGGGTTGGACCAAAGGGCCTTCGCCCTGCTGAGGAGATAGACAGACACCGTTGCAGAGTGTCGGATGGTCACCAGCAAGCGCCGTGCCCGCTGACCGGCCCCGATGCTCAGGCCGCCTTCTCCACATGCCCGTGGCGGGTGTAGAGGAAGTCCAGCACCTGCTTGCGGCAGTGCACGTAGTCGTGGTCTTCGGCCAGTTCCACCCGGTTGCGCGGGCGCGGCAGTTGCACCGGCAGAATCTCGCCGATGGTGGCGGCCGGGCCGTTGGTCATCATCACGATGCGGTCGCTCAGCAGCACCGCCTCGTCCACGTCGTGCGTCACCATCACCACCGTGCTCTGGGTGCGGGCCACGATCTTCAGCAGCTCGTCCTGCAGGTGGGCGCGGGTCAGCGCATCCAGTGCGCCGAAGGGCTCGTCCATCAGCAGCACCTTGGGCTCCATGGCCAGGGCGCGGGCGATGCCCACCCGCTGCTTCATGCCGCCCGACACCTCATGCGGCCGCTTGTGCAGGGCATGGCCCATGCCCACCAGCGCCAGCGCGGCGGCGGTGCGCTCCTTCAACTGCGCCTTGGACTCGCTGCCACCGAACACCCGCTCCACCGCCAGGTAGACGTTGTCGAAGCAGGTCAGCCAGGGCAGCAGGCTGTGGTTCTGGAACACCACCGCCCGCTCCGGGCCCGGGGCGGCGATCTCGCGGTTGTCGCAGATCAGCACGCCGCTGCTGGGCAGGGTCAGGCCGGCGATCAGGTTCAGCAGCGTGCTCTTGCCGCAGCCCGAGTGGCCGATCAGGGTGACGAACTCGCCCTTGGCCACGGTGAGATTGATCTCGCGCAGCGCATGGAAGCGGCCCTTGCGGGTGGTGAACACCATCTCGGCGTTCTGCACTTCGATGAAGTTGGTCATGGTGGTTGCTCTGCCGGGTCAGTCGTCGAACGAAAAGCGCCGGGCCACCAGCATCAGCATCTGCTCGAGCAGCAGCCCGACGATGCCGATGACGAAGATGGCGATGATGATGTGCTGGACGTTCAGGTTGTTCCACTCGTCCCACACCCAGAAGCCGATGCCCACGCCGCCGGTCAGCATCTCGGCGGCCACGATCACCAGCCAGGCCGTGCCCACCGACAGGCGCACGCCGGTCAGCATGTAGGGCAGCACCGCGGGGAACAGGATGCGGGTGATGATCTTCCACTCGCTGAGGTTGAGCACCCGGGCCACGTTCAGGTAGTCCTGCGGCACGCGCTGCACGCCCACGGCGGTGTTCACCACCATCGGCCAGATGCTGCAGATGAAGATGGTCCAGATGGCGGCCGGGTTGGCGGCCTGGAACACCAGCAGGCCGATCGGCAGCCAGGCCAGCGGGCTCACCGGCTTGAGCAGGCTGATCAGCGGCGAGAACATGCGGCTGAAGAACTCGAAGCGGCCGATGATGAAGCCCAGCGGAATGCCCACCAGCGCCGCCAGGCCGAAGCCGATGGCCACCCGCTGCAGGCTGAACAGGATGTTCCAGCCGATGCCCTGGTCGTTGGGGCCCTTGCTGTAGAACGGATCGGCGAAGAGCTTCACCGCCGCGTCGAAGGTCTTGCCCGGGCTGGGGAAGCTGGTGCTGTTCATCGTCAGCAGCGCCCAGACGCCGACCAGCAGGGCCATGCCCAGCACCGGTGGCAGCACCCGCATCGTCAGCTCGCGCCAGTCGAAGGGCTCGCGCGGCGGCTTGGCGGGCCGCTCGGCCGGTGTGGCCGCGAGCGTCGCCGCTGCACGCGGCGGGGACTCGGTGGCGGGACGGGGCTCGGCGGCGGCCGCGGCAGCCTCGAGCGGGGTGTGGAAGACGGCACTGACCATGGGGGGCTCCTTCATGCGGTGGCTGGGCGCGCCGGCCTCAGGCCTTGATCTTGAAACCGTCGGCGTACTTGGCCGGGTCCTTGCCGTCCCAGACCACGCCGTCGATCATCTTGGTGCTGCGCATCACGTCCTTGGGCACGCTGATCTTCATCGCCGACGCCACCTGCTTGTACAGGTCGATCTGGTTGACCTGTTTGGCCACGGCCAGGTAGTCGGGGTGGGTCTTCAGCAGACCCCAGCGCTTGTGCTGGGTCAGGAACCACATGCCGTCGCTCAGAAACGGGAAGTTCACCAGCCCGTCGTTGAAGAACTTCATGTGGTTGGGGTCGTCCCAGGTCTTGCCCAGGCCGTTCTGGTAGCGGCCCAGGATGCGCTGGTTGATCGCGTCGACGCTGGTGTTGACGTAGCTCTTGTCGGCCACCGTCTCGGCCATCTTCATCTTGTTCTGCAGGCCGGCGTCGATCCAGCGGCCGGCCTCAATCACGGCCATCATCACCGCGCGCGTGGTGTTGGGGTACTTCTTGACGAAGTCGGCCGTGGTGCCCAGCACCTTCTCGGGGTGGTCTTTCCAGATGTCCTGCGTGGTGTTGGCGGTGATGCCGATGCCGTCCATGATGGCGCGGTGGTTCCAGGGCTCGCCCACGCAGAAGCCGTCCATGTTGCCCACCCGCATGTTGGCCACCATCTGCGGCGGCGGCACGGTGATCAGTTTGGCGCCGCTGACCGGATTGATGCCGGCGGCGGCCAACCAGTAGTGCATCCACATGGCGTGGGTGCCGGTGGGGAAGGTGCCGGCGAAGGTGTAGTCGCGCTTGTCTGCCGCCATCACCTTGGCCAGACTGGGGCCGTCGACCGCGCCCTTGTCCGCCAGCTTCTTGCTCAGCGTGATGGCCTGGCCGTTGTGGTTCAGTGCCATCAGCACGGCCATGTCCTTCTTGGGGCCGGCCGTGCCCAGGTGCACGCCGTAGACCAGGCCGTACAGCACATGGGCCATGTCCAGTTCACCGTTGACCAGCTTGTCGCGCACGCCGGCCCAGCTGGCCTCCTTGGTGGGGATGATCTTCACGCCGTACTTCTTGTCGAAGCCCAGCACGCTGGCCATCACCACGCTGGCGCAGTCGGTCAGCGGGATGAAGCCGATCCTGACCTCCTCCTTCTCGGGCTTGTCCGAGCCCTGGGCATAAACGGCAGCCTGCAGGCCGGGGATCAGCCCGGTGGCGCCCAGCGCCGCGCCGGCGCGGATCAGGCTGCGGCGGCCGGTGTCCACACCGGTGTCGGCGGGCGCGGGGGTCAGGGTCGGGGGCAGGGCGGTCATGGGGCGGGCTTTCCGTGGAGACAAAAGAAAAGGCGTCCGCACCGGGGAGCTCTGCAGAGCCAAGGGTGGGGACGCCATCGTCCGGTGCCGGGTGGGCGCACAC
>JAGOBT010000349.1:1673-4507 GCA_017999135.1 Burkholderiaceae bacterium | reverse complement strand
GGCCCGGTGGGGCCGATGAGCAAGAACGTCGGCTTCGACACCATCGGCCAGGCGATGAGCGGCGCGATGTACATGACCGGCGACCCCGGCAAACCCACCCGCGCCGCCGCCAACTGGGTGGACTTCGGCACCGCGCTGCACTGCGCCTTCGGCACCATGGCCGCGCTGATGCAGCGCAGCCAGACCGGCCAGGGCCAGATGGTGACCGGCGCGCTGCTGGCCACCGCCATCGCAGTGACCAACGGCACGCTGATCGAGCAGCATGTGGCCCAGGTCAACCGCGTGCCCACCGGCAACCGGGGCCAGACCTCGGCCCCGGTGGACGTGTTCGAGGTGACCGACGGCTTCATCCTGCTGGCCGTGACCGGCAACCCGCTGTACCGCCGCTGGGCCAAGCTGATGCTGGCCGACCCCGCCACCGCCCAGCCCGACGACCCCGACTGGCTGACCGATGCGCGCTTCGCCACCGACGAGAGCCGCGGCATCCACCGCGACATCCTCAGCGAGCGCATGGCCCGCTGGTGCCGGCCGCGCGACACCGACACCGTGGTCAACACCCTGGGCGACGCGATGATCCCGGCCGCGCCGGTGCTGAGCCCGCAGCAGTCGCTGGACCACCCGCAGGTGCAGGCGCTGGGCATCATGCAGCCGGTGGACTACCCCGGCCTGCGCGTGCCGGCACCGGTGGCCAACGTGCCGATCTGGATGAGCGAGACGCAGGCCGTGCCGCGCATGCGCGCCCCCACCATCGGCGAGCACACCGACGCGGTGCTGGGTGAACTGGGCTACAGCGCCGATGCCATCGCCAGCTTGCGGGCGCAGAACGTGATCTGAGCGCGACCGGCGCCGGCGGCCACCCCGCAAACAGGGGGGCGACTTACCAGGTGTGAGCCTTTGGGCGGCGCGGTGCGGCGTTGCGTGGGCAAGGGGGGCTTCCAGCCCACTGCCCGCCATCGCCATCCGAGGTTCCGCCATGCGCCTGTCCTGTTCCCGTCGCCGCCCCGCCCTGCGACTGCTTGCCACGCTGCTGCTGGCCGCCGGCGTCTTGCCGGCCCAGGCCGTTGAAGTCACCTGGCTGGGCCAGGTGGGCGACGGCCTGTGGTTCACCAACCTCACGCAGCAAGGGTCGGTGGTCCAGTACAACTGGTCGCAGAACGGCACACCACTGTCCACCCAGACGGTCCGCATCGACAGCGACCCCGCGCGCGCAGCCAAGGTGCAGATCGCACCGCCCTTCACCGTGGGCAGCGGCACCTGCACCCGGCTGGACTGCTTCGCGATGAGCGCGCAGGCCGCCGGGCTGGTGATCGACAGCGGCGATGCGCTGGTGATCGGCGGCTCGGCCGCGTTCGCCGACAACCCGATGTACGCCATCAGCCACAGCCAGCTGGTGGTGACCGACGCCGGCGCCGGCGCCGGCATCGCCAACAACGGCACGCTGCGGCTGAGCTCCGATTCGGTCAAGCGGGCACTGCTGGGCGTGGTGGGCACCGTCACCTTGTCGGGCACGGGCCAGACGGTGCTGCACAACGGCCGCAGCCTGTCCAGCCCGGACAGCAGCGACCACCAGGACCAGATCATCTACGGGCGTGGCCAGGTCTTCGGCTCCAATGCGCCGCCGCAGCTGGTCATCGACACCGGCCACACCTTGCGCGGCACCGGCATGGTGGGCTTCCGCGGCAACATCAACGGCACGAACAACGCCAACGCGCTGGACCTGACCAACCGCGGCACGGTGCTGGCCGACGCCCCGGGTGAACTGTGGCTGACCGGCCTGAACAGCACCGCCGCGCGCCCGCGCTCGCTGGTCAACCAGGGCCTGATGCGCGCCGAGAACACCGGGCGCCTGCGCATCGACGCCCTGCTGGACAACACCGGCGGCGTGGTCGAGGCGGCCGAAGGCTCGGTGGTCTGGCTGGGGCCCGACGTGCTGGGCGGCACGCTGCGCAGCATCGGCAGCGGTGTGCTGCGCACGGCCGGCACCAACTCGTCGGCCACCTTCCTGACCGGCGTCACGCTCGAAGGGCGGCTGCACCTGGCCGATGGCATGCACGTCAACTGGGGCAGCGGCGGGCAGGCCAGCACCGTCACCAACAACGGCGTCATCGCACTGGGCGGCACCCGGCCGGGCTTCGTCAGCGTGGTCACCGGCGGCGTGATGACGGTTTATGGCGACACCCAACTGGCCGGCACCGGCCGCATCGCGCTGACCGACGACGCCAACAACCTGATCGGCGGCTACGGCGGCTTCATCGGCCGCGCGCCGGTGCTGACGCTGGGCACGGGGCAGGTGCTCAGCGGCGCCGGCAAGATCACCACGGCCGTGGTCAACCAGGGCCGCATCGACGCCGGCGGCGCGCTCAACGGCCTGCTGGTGGGCCAGGGTGGGCTCCTCACCAACCAAGGCAGCCTGCTGGTGACGGGCAGCGCACCTGTGGCGCTGAAGGTGAACGGCGGCACGCTGGTGAACGAAGCCACCTTGACCATCAACGCCGGCAGCGTGCTGGAGGGCACCGTGCGGCAGACCGCCGGCACCACCACCGTGCAAGGCACGCTGCAGGGCGGCACCTTTCGGCTGGAGGGCGGCGTGCTCAAGGGCACCGGCACCATTGCCAGCACGGTCGCCAACATGGGCGGCGTGTTCGCGCCCGGCAACTCGCCCGGCATGTTGACCGTGGCCGGGTACAGCCAGACCGCGGGCGACCTGGTGCTGGAGATCGACGGCGATGGCGCCGCCCTGCGCGACCACCTGATCATCACCGGCAATGCCAGCTTCACCGGCGGGCGCATCGTGCTGGACTTCGGCGACTACACCGGCAGCGGCGAGCTGGTGC
>JAGOBT010000349.1:0-1573 GCA_017999135.1 Burkholderiaceae bacterium | reverse complement strand
GTGCTGGAGATCGACGGCGATGGCGCCGCCCTGCGCGACCACCTGATCATCACCGGCAATGCCAGCTTCACCGGCGGGCGCATCGTGCTGGACTTCGGCGACTACACCGGCAGCGGCGAGCTGGTGCTCGGCGACGTGCTGCAGGTGGGCGGCAGGCTGAGCCTGGCGCACCCCCTGACTGGCCAGGCCGCCCAGATCGAGGTGATCGGGCTCGCCCCCGGTTTGGGCGCCCAGGTGGCATGGCAGGGCCAGTCTCTCGGCATCACCGTGACCTCGGCCGTGCCCGAGCCGGCCACGTGGGCGCTGTGGCTGGCCGGCCTGGCCGGGGCGGCCATGCTGCGCCGCCACCGCACGGGCTGACACCGCGGCGGCCAGCGGATCGCCCGCACGCGCGGCGTCGCCAGCCTGCGACGACAATCCGCCGCGCATGCTCACCCTGCACTTCGCCAACCGGCAGGAGGCCCTGGCCGACCTGCTGACCACCGCACTCGGCCAGCCCGGCGACGACCTGTTCGCCGCAGCCGAGGTGGTGGTGCCCAGCAAGGCGGTGGCGCGCGCCGTCACGCTGCAGATGGCGCAGCGGTTCGGCGTCTGCGCCAACGTGCGCTTCAGCTTCCTGGCGCCCTGGCTGTGGGCCCAGGGCACGGTGGCGCTGGCCGCCGCCGCGCCCGGCACGCCGCTGCCGGTGCGCACCGCCGACAGCGCCCAGGCGCCCTGGCAGCCGGCACGCCTGGCCTGGCGGGTGCTGGCCGCCTTCAGCGATGCCGCCTGGGTGGCCGCCCACCCGCGGCTGGCGCGCTACCTGGGCCAGGCCGATGCCGTCACCCGGCTCGACCTGGCCCAGCGCGTGGCCGCCCAGGTCGACCAGCACATCACCTACCGGCCCGACTGGCTGGCCGCCTGGTCGGCCAACCGCCTGGTGCTGCCGCCCGGCACCGCCGACGAGGCCTGGCAGGCCGCGCTGTGGCGCCGGCTGCAGGCCGAGATCGCCGCCACCGCCGACGGCGCGGCAGTCGACCCCACCGCCGCCCACAGCCTGGCTGCCGCGCTGGCCCAAGTGGGCGACAACGTGGGCACCCGCATCCGGCTGCAGCAGTCGGGCCTGCCGGCGGCGGCCCATGTGTTTTGCCTGCCCACCATCGCGCCGGTGCACCTGGCCCTGATGCAGCAGTTGGCGCGCTGGACCGATCTGCACGTCTACGCACTGAACCCTTGCGCGGAATACTGGTTCGACGTGGTCGACCCGCGCCGGCTGGCACGCCTGGCCGCCGCCGGCAAGGCCCAGCACCTGGAGACCGGCCACCGCCTGCTGGCCGCCTGGGGCCAGCAGACACAGGCCCAGCTGGCCGCGCTGGTGGACGCCTGCGGCGATGGCGTGGTCGACGACGACCACTTCGACCCCGCGCCCGGCACCAGCCTGCTGGCCACGCTGCAGAACACCATCCTCACGCTGCAGGACCTGGCTCCTGCCAGCCTGCCGCTGGACCGCACCGACCACAGCATCGCGCTGCATGTGTGCCACAGCCTCACCCGCGAGCTGGAAGTGCTGCACGACGCGCTGCTGGCCCGGTTC
>JAGOBT010000348.1 GCA_017999135.1 Burkholderiaceae bacterium | reverse complement strand
GTTTCGGCACGCTGGATCTCGACAGCCTGCCGGGGTCGACCGTGGCGTCGGTGCTGGCTGCCCGCGACGCCTACAAGAAGACCGTGTTCCGCGACGCGCTGAACGAACTGGAGCTGAACCCGGCCGCAGCCGATGCCGCCGGCTGCGCATCCGCACAGCAGGCCGCCAGTGGCCAGTGCCTGGTGGTGCGGCCGCTGGGCGTGGGGCTCGATATCTCGAACGCGCGCGTCGTCGAACGTGCGCCGTTGGCCGCGCCGTCGGCGGCACCGGTGGCGCCCGCCGCGCCGGTGGCCGCTGCACCCGCTGCCGCCGCCGCGCCATCGCCCGCAGCCGCCGCGGCGGTGCGGCCGGCCGCGGCCCTGCGGGTGCAGCCGCTGCCAGCCGACCTGCGGGTGGCCCTGCCGCCGCGGCGCAACGTGGCGCGTGCCGCTGTGCCCCAGATCCAGCGCAAGATCGCCGTGCTGATCGGGGTGGACAACTACCTGGACAACCGCATCCCCAAGCTGGCCAATGCGGTGAACGACGTGCGGGCCATGTCCAGCACGCTGGCGCAGAACCTGGGCTACGAGACCGTGGTGCTGGAAAACCCCGGCAAGGCCACGGTCTTCCGTGTGCTGAACCAGCTGACCGCGCAGGTGGGCCCGAACGATTCGGTGGTGGTGTACTACGCCGGCCACGGCGAGCGGGTCGAGAAGACCGGCCTGGGCTACTGGCAGCCCGCCGATGCCGACGCCAGCCGGCCCGAGACCTGGATCTCCAATGCCGACATCGACCGCCTGCTGCGCCAGCTGCCGGCGCAGCAGCTGGCCATGGTGTCCGACAGCTGCTACTCGGGCAGCCTGGTGTCGGGTGAGCGCATCCGCGGCGTGGCCACCACGCCCGACGTGTCCGGCCTGCTGGCCAAGCGCGCGGTGGTGGTGATGACCTCGGGTGGCAACGAGCCGGTGTTCGATTCGGGCCTGAACGGCCACTCGCCGTTTGCCTGGAGCCTGATGCAGTCTCTGCAGCAGGTGGGCACCTGGAAGCCGGGCAGCAACCTGTTCGAGCAGGTGCGCTTCGCGGTGGCGCGCAAGCTGCCGCAGCGCCCGCAGTACGGCGCCAGCCGGGGGGGTGGCCACGAGCCCGGTGCCGACTACCTGTTCGAGCAGCGACAATTGGCGGTGCGCTGAGCCCGGCGTGCCGGCGCATGATCGGCCCGCTTGCCAGCCTGGCCAGCCTGACAACCCTGATGGAGTGCACCATGAAACCTGCTGTCCCCTTGTGGCCCCGGCTGACGCTGGCCCTGGCGCTGGCGGGGGCCTGCGCCAATCCGGCCTGGGCCCAGGCCACGGCCCCGGCACCGGTGCTGAAGTCCAACCAGGTGACCGAAGACGCCTTGGTCGATGCCCTGGCCGTCGACGTGCCCGAGCCGGCCGAAGGCGCCAGCGGCGCCACCCGCGGCTTCCGGCCGGCCACCCGGCCCGGTGGGTCCACCTTCCAGCCCGCCAAGGCCGGCCCGGCCAAGCCGGCGGCGCCCGGCAAGGCCAACCTGCTGATCACCTTCGCCACCGGCTCGGCCGAGCTGACGCCCGAGACCATCAAGGTGCTGGAGACGGTGGCCAAGGCGCTGCAGTCGGACAAATTGGCCGGCTTCGCCTTCCGCATCGAGGGCCATGCCGACCCGCGCGGCGGGCTGGAATACAACCTGAAGCTGTCGGAAGAGCGGGCGCAAAGCGTGGCCAGCTACCTGACGACCAGGCTGGGCGTGCTGCCCGACCGCATCCAGCCGGTGGGCAAGGGCAGTGCCGAGCCGCTGAACCCCAACCAGCCGGACGCTCAGGAAAACCGGCGCGTCACCATCGTCACCACGCCTTGATCCGGCGCCGGCGGGAGCCGGTGCCTTCCGGTTTGCATCGGCATGCCCCCCGGCCGGGCCGGGCGGGCGGCGGTCCCTAGAATGCTGGGCCTTGCCTCCCGGAGCCCTGCTGCATGAACCGTCCCGTCGACCCGCCTGCAGGCGCCTTGATCCCGCCGCAGGGGGATGACACCGGCAGCCTGTCGGCCGAGCCCACCACCGGGCTGATCCGCATCCGCGGCGCGCGGCAGCACAACCTGAAGAACCTGGACCTGGACATCCACACCGGCGAGATGACGGTGGTGACCGGGCCCAGTGGCTCGGGCAAGAGCAGCCTGGTCTTCGACACGCTGTATGCCGAGGGCCAGCGGCGGTATGTCGAGACCTTCAGCGCCTATGCGCGCCAGTTCCTCGACCGCATGGACCGCCCCGCGGTCGACCGGGTGGACGGCGTGCCGCCGGCCATCGCCATCGACCAGACCAACCCGGTGCGCACCTCGCGCTCCACGGTCGGCACGATGACCGAGTTGAACGACCACCTGAAGCTGCTGTTCGCCCGCGCCGCCCAGTTGTTCGACAAGCAGACCGCCCAGCCGGTGCGGCACGACACGCCCGAGACCATCCACGCCGACCTGCTGGCCAAGGCCGCCGCGGCCGGTGACCCGCGCCTGGTGATCACCTTCCCGGTGGAACTGCCAGCCACGGTGACACCGGCCGAGGTGGAGCAGTGGCTGTCAGCCAGTGGCTTCACCCGGGTGCAGGCCGAGCGCACGGTGAACGACCGCAAGGTGCTGGATGTCGTCGCCGACCGGCTGCGCATCGCCGGCGCCGACAAGATCCGCGTGGTCGAGGCCATCGAGCTGGGGCTGAAGCGCGGCAGCGGGCGCGTCAACGTCTACGCCTTGAAGGACGGCGACGAGGACGCCATGCTGTGGCGTTATTCCACTGGCCTGCACTGCCCCGACAGCGACCTGCGCTATGCCGATCCGCAGCCGGCGCTGTTCAGCTTCAACTCGGCCTTCGGTGCCTGCGAGGCCTGCCGCGGCTTCGGCCGCGTCATCGGCGTCGACATGGGCCTGGTGATCCCCGACCACCGCAAGACCCTGCGCAACGGCGCCATCAAGCCCATCCAGACGCCGGCCTGGAAGGAATGCCAGGACGACCTGCTGAAGTACGCTGGCGAGGCCGGCATCCCGCGCGACACCGCCTGGGCGCAGTTGAGCCAAGCCCAGCGGGAGTGGGTGATCGAGGGCAACCCCAGCTTCTCGGGCAACTGGAACAAGCAGTGGTACGGCGTGCGGCGCTTCTTCGGCTACCTGGAGAGCAAGGCCTACAAGATGCACATCCGTGTGCTCTTGAGCAAGTACCGCAGCTACACCCCCTGCGGCACTTGTGGCGGCGCGCGCCTCAAGACCGAGGCCCTGCTCTGGCGCATGGGCGACCAGGCCGCGGCCGATGCGGTGATGGCGCCGGAGAAGCGCATGCTGCCGGTGGGCGTGGCCTGGAGCCGCGCGCAGCTGGAGGCGCTGCCCGGCCTGAGCCTGCATGACCTGATGCTGCTGCCGATCGAGCGGCTGCGGCGCTTCTTCGACGGGCTGACCTTGCCCAGCACCATGCTCGACGAAGCGCTGAAGCTGCTGCTTGACGAGATGCGCACGCGGCTGCGCTACCTGTGCGACGTGGGCCTGGGCTACCTGACGCTGGACCGCCAGAGCCGCACGCTGAGCGGCGGCGAGGTGCAGCGCATCAACCTGACCACCGCGCTGGGCACCAGCCTGGTCAACACGCTGTTTGTGTTGGACGAGCCCAGCATCGGCCTGCACCCGCGCGACATGAACCGCATCGTCGAGGCCATGCACCGGCTGCGTGATGCAGGCAACACGCTCGTTGTCGTCGAGCATGACCCGGCGGTGATGCTGGCCGCCGACCGGCTGATCGACATGGGTCCGGGCCCGGGTGAACGCGGCGGCCAGATCGTCTTCGACGGCACGCCCGATGCGGCGCGCAATGCCGACACGCTGACCGGCGCCTACCTGGGCGCGCGCAAGCATGTGGGCATCGGCCTGCGCCGCTTCGTCAATGAGGCCACGCCCAAGCTCATCCTGCAGGGCGTGACCGAGCACAACCTGCAGAACATCGAGGTCAGCTTTCCGCTGCAGCGGCTGACCGTGGTCACCGGCGTCAGCGGCTCCGGCAAGAGCACCCTGGTGCAGGACGTGCTGGTGCCGGCCCTGCTGCGGCACTTCGGCAAGCCGACGGAAGGCGCCGGCGCGCACCAGGCGTTGCTGGGCATGGACTGGCTGGCCGATGCGGTGTTCGTCGACCAGTCGCCCATCGGCAAGACGGCACGCAGCAACCCGGCCAGCTATGTGGGCGCATTCGACGAGATCCGCAAGCTGTTTGCCCTGGCGCCGCTGGCGGTGGAGCGGCACTACGGCGCCGGCATGTTCAGCTTCAACGCCGGCGACGGGCGCTGCCCCACCTGCGGCGGCAGCGGCTTCGAGCATGTGGAGATGCAGTTTCTGTCGGACGTGTACCTGCGCTGCCCCGATTGCGACGGCAAGCGCTTCCGCGCCGAGCTGCTGGAAGTCAAGCTGATCCGCGGCGCCTACCAGCTGAGCGTGGCCGATGTGCTGGAGCTCACCGTCAGCGAGGCCTGCGTGGTCTTCAGCGGCGA
>JAGOBT010000347.1 GCA_017999135.1 Burkholderiaceae bacterium | reverse complement strand
GCCGGCGGCCGCCGGCGCAACCCACCCGGCCGAACGGGCCGCCGCAGGGCCGGGCGCTGCACCCGCCCCGCCGTCCACCGTTGCCGCTGCCGCTGCCGCTGCCGACGCCTGGCCGCCGGCCGGCCCGGCGCCGCTGCGCGTGCTGTACATCGACGACAACCCCGTCAACACGCTGCTGATGGCGGCGATGTTCGAGCGCCTGCCCGGCCTGGTTCTGCAGTGCGAATGCGACCCCCAACG
This sequence comes from Burkholderiaceae bacterium, assembly GCA_017999135.1. Taxonomy (GTDB): domain Bacteria; phylum Pseudomonadota; class Gammaproteobacteria; order Burkholderiales; family Burkholderiaceae_C; genus Pseudaquabacterium. The sequence goes on along the minus strand of JAGOBT010000347.1, from coordinate 4,290 downwards.
CGGCGTGGACCTGGCCCTGGCCGACCCGCCCGCCTTGCTGCTGGTCGACGTCCAGATGCCGGGGCTGGACGGTTATGCGGTGCTGCGCCTGCTGCGAGCACAGCCCGCCATGCAGGCGGTGCCGGCGATCGCCGTCAGCGCCAACGCCATGCCGCAGGATGTGGCGCGTGGCCGGGCGGCCGGCTTTGCCGACTACCTGACCAAGCCACTGGACCTGCAGCGCCTGCGCGCGGCGATGGCCGCCGTGCTGCCGGCCTGGGCGCCCCCCGCGCCAGACTGACCTGCTCAGCCCGCAGCGCCCGACGCCGCCCCGGTCAGGCGGTGGCAGGCGGCGGCCAGGTGGGCCAGCAGCGTGGCACTGTCGAAGGGCTTGGCCAGGTAGTCGTCGGCACCAGCGGCCAGGCAGGTCTCGCGGTCGCCGGCGCTGGCATGGGCCGTCACGGTGATCACCTGGGCGCGCGGGCGGCCGGTGGCGTCTTCCAGCGCGCGCAGCATGGCCAGAACCGCCAGGCCGTCGATGCCGGGCAGTTGCCAGTCCAGCAGCACCACGTCATAGGGCTGCTCGCGCAGCAGCGCGATGCCGGCCAGCCCGTCCTGCCCGGTGGTCAGCTGCAGGCCGGCATGGGCCAGGTGCTGCTGCACCAGGTCGCGGCTGGCGGGGTCGTCCTCGATCAGCAGCACCCGCAGGCCGGGCGGCAGAGCCACCGGCACGGCACCGGGCGCCGGCCTGGGCGACAGCTCGGGCGGGCCGGGTGGCGCCAGCGCCACGGCCTGCAGCGGCAGCGCAAACCAGAAGGTGCTGCCCTGGCCGGGGCGCGACGCCACGTCGATGTGGCCCCCCAGCAGCTGGCACAGGTGCCGCGCAATCGTCAGCCCCAGGCCGGCGCCGCCGAAGCGGCGGGTGCTCGACCCATCGCCCTGGCGGAAGGCGTCGTAGATGTAGGGCAGCACCGCGGGGTCGATGCCCTCGCCGGTGTCGGCCACGGCGATGCGCACGCCGTCGTCGGTCGGCGTGACCGACACCGCCACCTGGCCGCGGCGGGTGAACTTCATCGCGTTGCTCAGCAGGTTGACCAGGATCTGCCGGGTGCGCAGCGCGTCGCCCAGCACCCGCTCGGGCACGGCGGCGTCCACCTGCACCTGCAGCTGCAGGCCGCGGCTGCGGGCCTCGTCCTCGAACAGGCCGACCGCCTCGTCGACCATGGCCCGCAGCGAGAACGGCGCCATCGTCACCGCCAGGTGCCCGGCCTCGATGCGGCTCAGGTCCAGCACGTCGCCGATCAGCGCGGCCAGCGTGCGGCCGGCCGTGCGCACCTGCGCCACCAGGCGGCGCTGGCGCGTGTCCAGCGGCGTCACGGCCAGCAGCTCGGCCATGCCCAGCACGGCATTCAGCGGGGTGCGCAGTTCGTGGCTCATCACCGCCAGAAACTGCGACTTGGCGCTGCTGGCGGATTCGGCCGCATCGCGGGCGCTGCGCAGTTCCAGCTCACGCGCAGCCACGGTGTGCAGCAGGTCGTTGAAGCCGGTGCCCAGCACGGCCAGTTCGTCGCTGCCCTGCACCGGCAGTGCCAGGTCGGGGCGGGCGCCTTGCCGGCGCACCCGGTGCACCGCCGCCACCACCCGTGACAGCGGCTGCAGCAGCACCCGGGCCACCACGCCGTACATCACCGCCAGGGCCAGCAGCAACACCAGCACGCCGGCACCCAGCGCCCGCAGCAGCAGGGCGTTGCGCTCGGCCAGCAGCGCATCGCGCGAGAAGCCCACCACCACCCAGGCGGTGGTGCCGGCCCGGCCGGCGTCCACTGGCACCACCGCCAGCCGGGTGTTGCCGTCGGCCGTCTGCAGGGCCGGTGACGGGCCGGTGAGCTGCGGCAGCGCCGGCAGGGCGGGCGGGGCGGCGGTGCCGCGCCCGCTGCGGAACAGCGGCTGGCCGGCGGCGTCGAGCACCAGCGCGAACGACAGGCCGCCGTGTCGCGCCACCGCCTCGTCGCACTGCATGTCGAAGCCCTGCAGCTCGGCCAGCGACAGGCCCAGCGCCAGGATGCGCTCGAGCTGCACCGCCAGCGATTCGGCCACCGCCTCGTTGCGCGACTGCAGGGCCAGGCCCTGCTGCTGCATCGCCAGCCAGCTGGCCATGCCGGCGGTGGCCAGCACCACCAGCGCCATGGCCGCGCCGGCGGCCAGCAGCACCTTGAAGCGCAGGCCCTGGAACACGGCACGCATCAAGGTGCTCCGGTGGCCCAGGCGAAGTGGCGCACCACCTCGGCCGACAGCAGCAGCGAGCTGCTGACCTGGATGCCCAGCTGCCGCGCCCGCGCCAGGCTGATGGCCGGCTGGCCCTGGGTGGTGGGCACCACCGGCAGGCTGGCCGGCGCGCGGCCCTCACGCAGGATGGCCCGCGCCAGCAGCCCGGCCGACCGGCCCTGCGCCAGCTCGGACACGGTGACCGAGGCCAGGTTGCCATGGTGCACCCGGTCGATCCAGAAGCTGGCGTCGGGCAGCAGGCTGTGCTCGGCCGCCCAGCGCTGCACCGCCTGGTAGGGCACGGTGCGGCCGTCGCCGTCGGTCAGCGTCAGCACGCCCAGGTACAGGATGGCGTCGACCCGGCCGCTGCAGCCCAGCACCGTGCGCTGGAAGTCGGCAAAGCGGTCGACCCGGTCGACCGAGGCCAGGCTGAGCTGCGGCAGCTCGTCCATGCGCTGGCGCACGCGGTCGATCACCGTGTCCCAGTACGGCGCGCGGTCGGACACCACCGCCAGCCGGCGCACGCCGGGCACCAGGGCCTGCAGCAGGCGCAGGGTCTCGGCGGCATGTTCGCGCTCGAGCACGCCGGTGATGTTGGGCGCGCCAGTCAGGCCATGATCGGCCATGCTGCGGTTGACACCGCTGAAGACGATGGGCACCGCCGTGCCCGCCAGCGGCCGCGCCACCTGGGCCACGGCTTCGTCGTCGCTGAGGTAGACCAGATCGGGCCGCCACTGCGCCACCAGGTCACGCGCCAGCCGGCCGCGCTCGGCGCGCGCGGCCTCGCTGCTGTGGCGCTTGGTGTCCATCTGGAACACCTGCCACTGCGCCTGCGGTTCGGCCAGCGTCTGGCGGAAGCCGGCGAGCTGGCCGTCGGTCCAGCGCCAGGGTGCGTCGAAGCTCATGATGTGCAGGATGCGCGGGCCGGCGCTGCCCGCCGCTGGCGCCGGGTTGCCTTGCGCCAGCCCGGCCAGCGGCGCGCCCGCCAGCGCCCATGCACCCGCCTGGCCCAGCCACGCGCGGCGCGGCAGCAGCCGGGGCGGTGCAGACGGTGGAGGGTCAGGCAGGGCCATGGGCTGATTCTGCCCAGCGCGGCTGACAACGCGGGCACGCCGGTGACCCGCGACCACGGCCACGCCCGCAGGCCGTGCAGGACGCCACATGGCCCCCCGCAGACGCGGGTGGCTATCATGGTCGGTTGCCCTCGCCGTCTGCCGCCATGCCCTCCGACCACTCCGACACCCCGGTGCCGGCACCCGCCCGTCCCCTGCCCGTGGGGTCGACGCACCTGCACATCCGCGGGGCGCGCACCCACAACCTGAAGAACATCGACCTCGACATCCCCAAGCACAGCCTGGTGGTGATCACCGGCTTGTCGGGCAGCGGCAAGAGCAGCCTGGCCTTCGACACGCTGTATGCGGAGGGCCAGCGCCGCTATGTGGAGAGCCTGAGCGCCTACGCGCGCCAATTCCTGCAACTGATGGACAAGCCCGATGTGGATGTGATCGAGGGCCTGAGCCCGGCGATCAGCATCGAGCAGAAGGCCACCAGCCACAACCCACGCAGCACCGTGGGCACCGTCACCGAGATCCACGACTACCTGCGCCTGCTGTACGCCCGCGCCGGCACGCCCTTCTGCCCCGACCATGACCTGCCGCTGCAGGCCCAGAGCGTGGGCCAGATGGTCGACGCGGTGCTGTCCCTGCCCGAGGACACGCGGCTGATGGTGCTGAGCCCGGTGGTGCGCGACCGCAAGGGCGAGTTCACCGAGCTGTTCGCCGACATGCAGGCGCGCGGCTATGTGCGCTTCCGCATCGACGGCCAGACGGTGGAGGCGGCCGACCTGCCCGAGCTGAAGAAGAACGAGAAGCACGACATCGACGTGGTGATCGACCGGCTCAAGGCCCGGCCCGACGTGAAGCAGCGCCTGGCCGAGAGCTTCGAGGCCGCGCTGCGCGCCGCCGACGGCAAGGCCATCGCGCTGGAGATGGACAACGGCAAGGAGCATCTGTTCAGCAGCAAGTTCGCATGCCCGGTGTGCAGCTA
>JAGOBT010000345.1 GCA_017999135.1 Burkholderiaceae bacterium | reverse complement strand
CGGGTCCTTGATGTCGCAGGTCTTGCAGTGCACGCAGTTCTGCGCGTTGATCTGCAGGCGGTCGCTGCCGTCGTCGTTCTTGACGAACTCGTAGACGCCGGCCGGGCAGTAGCGGCTCTCGGGGCCGCCGAACTTCGCCAGGTTGGTGGCCACCGGCACGCTGGCGTCCTTCAGCGTCAGGTGCGCCGGCTGGTTCTCTTCATGGTTGGTGTTGCTGACGAACACCGAGCTCAGCCGGTCGAAGGTGAGCTGGCCGTCGGGCTTGGGGTAGACGATCTGGGGGCAGTCGGCCGCTGGCTTGAGCTTGGCGTGGTCGGGCACGCTGTTGCGGATGGTCCAGGGCGGCACCCAGTTCAGCTTGGGCATCAACCATTGCTCGATGCCGGTCATCAGCGTGCCCACCAGGTGGCCCTTCTTGAACCAGGGCTTGAAGTTGCGGGTCTGCATCAGCTCGGCATGCAGCCAGCTCTTCTCGAAGGCTTGCGGGTAGGCGCTCAACTCGTCGTGGCTGCGGCCGGCGGCCAGGGCCTCGGCCACGGCCTCGGCGGCCAGCATGCCGGTCTTGATGGCGGCATGGCTGCCCTTGATGCGCGCGGCGTTCAGCATGCCGGCGTCGCAGCCGATCAGCGCGCCGCCCGGGAACACCAGCTTGGGCAGGCTCTGCAGGCCGCCGTTGTTGATGGCGCGGGCGCCGTAGCTGATGCGCTTGCCGCCTTCGATGTGGGCGCGGATGGCGTGGTGCGTCTTCCAGCGCTGCATCTCCTCGAACGGGCTCATCCAGGGGTTCTGGTAGTCCAGCCCCAGCACATAGCCCAGCGTCACCTTGTTGTCTTCCAGGTGGTAGAGGAAGCCGCCGCCGAAGCTGCCGTCTTCGATCGGCCAGCCGCTGGTGTGCACCACCAGGCCTGGCTGGGCCTTGTCGGGCGGCACTTCCCACAGCTCCTTGATGCCGATGGCGAAGCTGGGCGGGTCACGCCCGTCATCGAGCTTGTACTTGGCGATCAGCTGCTTGCCCAGGTGGCCGCGGGCACCCTCGGCAAAGATGGTGTACTTGCCCAGCAGCTCCATGCCCAGCTGGAAGTTGTCGGTCGGCTCGCCGTCCTTGCCCAGGCCCAGGTTGCCGGTGGCCACGCCGCGCACCCGGCCCTGGTCGTCATAGAGCACCTCGGCGCCGGTGAAGCCGGGGAACACCTCCACGCCCAGCGCCTCGGCCTGCTCGCCCAGCCACTTGACCACCGCGCCCAGGCTGATGACGTAGTTGCCCTCGTTGTGGAAGCAGGTGGGCATCAGCCAGTCGGGGATGGTGGCGGTGCCGTCGGCTGTCAGCTGCAGCAGCTGATCGCCGGTGACCGGCTGGTTCAAGGGGGCGCCCAGGTCGCGCCAGTTGGGGATCAATTCGTTGATGGCGATCGGGTCCATCACCGCGCCCGACAGGATGTGCGCGCCGGGCTCGCTGCCCTTCTCGAGCACCACCACCGAGACCTCGCGGCCCTGGGTGGCCGCCACCTGCTTCAGGCGGATGGCCGCGGCCATGCCGCCCGGCCCGCCGCCGACGATCACCACGTCGTATTCCATGGCCTCGCGCGGGCCGAACTGGGCCAAGATCTCCTGCGGTGTCATCCCGATGTTCCTGTCTGGTGCGGTGTGGATGGCGGCGCTGACCCTCGCGCCAGCGGCAACCCAACATTCTAACCAACGGCACCAGAAAAAAGCACGATCGTGCTTTTCCTGCGGAGTGGCGCTGGTGTGGCGTTGGTGTGGCGGCGGCGAGGGCCGCCGCTGAGGCCGGCCGGCGCAGATTTGCAAGCCTGCACCGGCAAACTGCCCCAGTTCCTGGTTTGGGCCGATGCGGCTTGCAGTAGGCTTGCCGACATGCCGTGCTGCGCCCGCGCACGGTTTGCCACCCACCGCTGCCGCCCTTGATGCGCTTCCCACTCCCGACCCGAGCCGACCCTGCCCCGGCCGCTGTGCCCCAGTCTGCCGAGCAGCGGGTGCAGCTGGCGCTGTGGGCCAGCGGCGAGAGCGTGTGGGAATGGCAGGCCGCCTCCGACCAGATGCGGGTGGACGTGGCCGAAGGTACCGAGGTGCCGTTTGCAGGTGCCCGCCAGGGCATGTCGCTGGAGCAGTTCTTCGGCCGCGCGCACCCCGACGACATGGCGGCGATGCGGCTGGCCTGGCAGCTGCACCTGCGCGGCGCGCACCCCGACATCGACGTCAGCTTCCGGGTGCAGGCTGATGACGGCCGCAACCGCTGGCTGCGGGTGCGCGGCCGGGCGCTCGACCGCGACGCCCAGGGCCGTGCCCGCCAGGTGCTGGGCACGCTGAAGGATGTGACGGCCCAGCGCGACGCCGAGGAATCCCTGCGCCTGATGGCCCATGCCTTCAGCAGCACCCGCGACGCCATGGCGGTGGTCGACCCGCAATGGCAGGTGCTGGAGATCAACGAGGCGCTGGTGCGCCTGGCCGGCGACGACAGCGGCATCATGCCGGGGTCTGACCTGCGCCAGTGGATGCCGCTGGACGACAGCGTGCTGCCGCAGGTGCTGGCCGACGGCATCTGGCGTGGCGAACTGGCGATGCGGGTCGGCGATGTCGGCGACACCGTGCCGGTGGAGGTGTCGATCACCGCGGTGATGGCCACCGACGGCCGGCGCCACTGCTTCCTGGTGGCCCTGCACGACCTGCGCGAGCAGCGCCGCACCGAGGCGCGCTTGCAGCGCATGGCCATGGTCGACGAGCTCACCGGCCTGCCCAACCGCCTGGCGGCGCAGTTCCGCATCGACGAGGCGCTGGCCGCGCCGCAGCCGCAGTTCGGCATCCTGTTCATCGACCTCGATGGCTTCAAGGAGATCAACGACTCCTACGGCCATGACCATGGCGACCAATTGCTGAACCTGGTGGGGCAGCGGCTGCGCAACAGCCTGCCGGAGGATGCATTCCTGGCGCGCTGGGGCAGCGACGAGTTTCTGGTGGTGCTGGCCCAGGGCAGCGGTGACACCGAAGTGCGCGCGTCGGCCCAGGTGGTGCTGGCAGCCTTGGCCGGGCGCTTCGAACTCGGCCTGCACGAGGTGCGCATCACCCCCACCATGGGTGCGGTGCTGGCGCCGCAGGACGGCGCCGACTTCAGCCTGCTGCTGCGCAAGGCCGATTCGGCCATGTACGCCGGCAAGGAGCGCGGGCGCAACTGCCTGGTCTTCTTCGACGCCAGCCTGGACAACGATGCCCAGCGCCGTGTGCGCATGACCAGCCTGCTGCGCATCGACACCGACCGCAACGGCTTCCGCTTCGTGGCCCAGCCCAAGGTGGATGCCCACGGCACGCCGGTGGGTGCCGAGCTGCTGATGCGCTGGACGACCGAAGCCTTCGGCAGTGTCAGCCCGGTGGAATTCATCCCCCTGGCCGAGAAGGTGGGCCTGATCCAGCTGATGGGCCGCCACGCCGCCCATGCCGCCGCGCAGCTGGCAGCCGCCTGCGCCGAACTGGGCCACAAGCTGCCGGTGGCGGTGAACCTGTCGCCCAAGCAGTTGCTGCAGCCGGGGCTGGACGGCCTGCTGCTGCATGCCTGCCGGCGCTACAACATCGCGCCGGCCATGCTGGAGCTGGAGCTGACCGAATCGGCCCTGGTGCACAACATGGACATCGTCACGCCGATGCTGCACCGCCTGCGCGGCCACGGCTTCAGCCTGGCGCTGGACGACTTCGGCACCGGCTATTCGTCGCTGAGCTACCTGCGCCACCTGCCGTTCGACAAGGTCAAGATCGACCGCAGCTTCGTGATGGACATCGAGACCGACCCGGCCGCCAACCGGCTGCTGGAGAGCATCGTGCAGCTGTGCAAGGTGCTGGGCATGCGCACCGTGGCCGAGGGCGTGGAGACGGCCGAGCAGCTGGCCGCGCTCACCCGCATGGGCGTGGACGAGTTCCAGGGCTACCACTTCGCCCGGCCGATGCCGGTGGACGACTGGCTGGCCGTGCTGCGCCAGGCCGGCACTGGGGTGCCCAGGCTGCCGCTGCAAGGTGGCGTGCTATCGTGAAATTCGGGGCTGGCCGTCGTGCGGCCAGCGTCGTCCAGTCAGGCTGTCCACTGTTCCTTCACCGCTGATCGGCACCGCGCCGACGGGGCTTCCACCATGAGCTACAACATCGATCTTTCCGGCCGCGTGGCCTTTGTCACCGGCGCGTCCAGCGGGCTGGGCGCGCAATTCGCCCGCACGCTCAGCCAGGCCGGCGCGGCCGTGGTGCTGGCCGCCCGCCGCGTGGACCGGCTCAAGACCCTGCGCGCCGAGATCGAGAGCCAGGGCGGCGACGCGCACGTGGTGGCGCTGGACGTGACCGACCCCGACAGCATCAAGAGTGCCGTGGCGCACGCCGAGACCGAGATGGGCACCATCGACATCCTGGTCAACAACTCAGGCGTCAGCACCACCCAGAAGCTGGTGGACGTGAGCCCCGACGACTTCGACTACGTGATGGGCACCAACACCCGCGGCGCGTTCTTCGTGGCGCAGGAGGTGGCCAAGCGCATGATCGC
>JAGOBT010000346.1 GCA_017999135.1 Burkholderiaceae bacterium | reverse complement strand
TGACCGGCCGCCAGCAGTTCTACCTGGACCACCCGTGGGTGATCGCCTTCGGCGAAGGCTTCAGCAGCTACCGCCCGCCGGTGGACCTGAAGACCACGGCCGGCATCCACAACATCAAGCCGAACGGGAACAAGGAGATCCTGCTCAACTTCATCACGCCGCACCAGAAGTGGGGCATTCACAGCACCTACAGCGACAACCTGCTGATGCTGACGCTCAACCGCGGCGGCCCGGTGGTGTGGCTGAGTGAAGACGACGCCAGGCGCAGCGGCATCGTCGACAACGACTGGGTCGAGGTCTTCAACATCAACGGCGCCATCGCGGCGCGGGCGGTGGTCAGCCAGCGGGTGAACCCCGGCATGCTGCTGATGTACCACGCCCAGGAAAAGATCGTGAACACGCCCGGGTCGCAGATCACCGGTGTGCGCGGCGGCATCCACAACAGCGTGACCCGCATCGTGCTCAAGCCCACCCACATGATCGGCGGCTACGCGCAGTTCAGCTACGGCTTCAACTACTACGGAACCATCGGCACCAACCGCGACGAGTTCGTGGTGGTGCGCAAGATGGCCAAGGTCGACTGGCTGGACACCCCGGCTGACGACCACCTCGCCGCCGCCTACCAAGGCCAGGGTGAGAACCCCTGAAATGGTGCCCCCACGCTCGCTAGCGCTCGCTGCCCCCCGAGGGGGCGTCCGCCAGCGGCCCGGCAAAGCCGGTTCCGCGGCGGGAAGCTTGGTTAATTCAAGGAAATCATCATGAAAGTACGCGCACAGATCGGCATGGTGCTGAACCTGGACAAGTGCATCGGCTGCCACACCTGCAGCGTGACCTGCAAGAACGTGTGGACCAGCCGCCCCGGCGTGGAATACGCCTGGTTCAACAACGTCGAGACCAAGCCCGGCATCGGCTACCCCAAGGAATGGGAGAACCAGGACAAGTGGAACGGTGGCTGGATCCGCAAGGCCGACGGCAGCATCGTGCCGCGCCAAGGGGGCAAGTGGCAGCTGCTGATGAAGATCTTCGCCAACCCCAACCTGCCGCAGATCGACGACTACTACGAGCCTTTCACCTTCGACTACGACCACCTGCAGTCGGCGCCCGAGATGCAGCACGCGCCCACCGCGCGGCCGCGCAGCCTGATCACCGGCAAGCGCATGGAGAAGATCGAGTGGGGCCCGAACTGGGAAGAGATCCTGGGCGGCGAATTCAGCAAGCGCAGCAAGGACGCCAACTTCGAGGCCATCCAGAAGGACATCTACGGCCAGTTCGAGAACACCTTCATGATGTACCTGCCCAGGCTGTGCGAGCACTGCCTGAACCCGGCGTGCGTCGCGAGCTGTCCATCCGGTTCCATCTACAAGCGCGAGGAAGACGGCATCGTCCTGATCGACCAGGACAAGTGCCGCGGCTGGCGCATGTGCGTGAGCGGCTGCCCCTACAAGAAGATCTACTACAACTGGAAGAGCGGCAAGGCCGAGAAGTGCATCTTCTGCTACCCGCGCATCGAGGCGGGCCAGCCCACGGTGTGCAGTGAAACCTGCGTGGGCCGCATCCGCTACCTGGGCGTGCTGCTGTATGACGCCGACCGCATCCAGGAGGCCGCCAGCGTCGTCAACGACAAGGACCTGTACCCCGCCCAGCTCGACATCTTCCTGGACCCGAACGACCCGAAGGTGATCGCCCAGGCCCGGCTCGACGGCATCCCCGACAACTGGATGGACGCGGCCCGCAACAGCCCCGTCTACAAGATGGCGGTGGAGTGGAAGGTGGCGCTGCCGCTGCACCCCGAGTACCGCACGCTGCCCATGGTGTGGTACGTGCCGCCGCTCAGCCCCATCACCGCCGCGGCCAACGCCGGCCATGTGGGCACCAATGGCGAGATCCCCGATGTCAACCAGCTGCGCATCCCCGTCAAGTACCTGGCCAACCTGCTGACGGCGGGCGACACGGTGCCGGTGGTCAACGCGCTGGAGCGCATGCTGGCCATGCGCGCCTACCAGCGGGCCAAGCATGTGGACGGCACGGCCAACCACGCGGCCATCGACCAGGTGAAGCTGAGCGTGAACCAGGTGGAAGAGATGTACCGCGTGATGGCGATCGCCAACTACGAAGACCGCTTCGTCATCCCGACCACGCACCGCGAGTACGCCGAGAACGCCTTCAATGTGCGCGGCGGCTGCGGCTTCAGCTTCGGCAACGGCTGCAGCGAGGGGGTGACCGAGACCAGCCTCTTCGGCAGCGAGAAGAAGCGCACCATTCCCATCAAGGCGGGGGTCTGACCATGAGCTTCTTCCACCCCACCCCGGTGCCGGCCACCAGGACACTGCGTGTGCTGGCCCACCTGCTGAGCTACCCCGACGCCACACTGCGCGCCCACCTGCCCGAGCTGCGCGCCGCGCTGCGCGACGAGCGGGCCCTGACTTTCGGCCGCCTGGCCGAGCTGGACGCGCTGATGGACCGCCTGAACGACCGGGGCCAGCCACGCCGCGCGCTGGACATCGAGGCCGAGTATGTCGAGCTGTTCGACCGCGGCCGCGGCACGGCGCTGCACCTGTTCGAGCATGTGCACGGTGACAGCCGCGACCGTGGCCCGGCCATGGTGGACCTGTGCCAGACCTACGAGGCGGCCGGCCTGTTCCTGGCGCCGGGCGAGCTGCCCGACCACCTGACCGTGGTGCTGCAGTACGCGTCGACCCAGCCGCCGGTGCAGGCCCGGGCCTTCCTGGGCGAGATCGCGCACATCCTGCAGGTGATCTTCAGCGCACTGCTGCGCCGTGAGTCAGCCCACGCCTGCGTGCTGGCCGCCTTGCTGGACCTGGCGGGCGAGAAGGCGCAGGCCGTGCCCGTGCCGCCCGAGCCCGCGCTCGACGAGAGCTGGGCGGAGCCCATGGCCTTCGACGGCTGCTCCACCCAGGGCCAGGCCCGCCCCGGACAGCCGCAACCGATCCAGATCGTGCGCAGCCCTGTGCGCACCGCCACCCCCATCACACCGGGAGCGTCCGCATGAACACCCTCCACAACTTCGCCTTCAACGTCTACCCGTACCTCTGCCTGGCGGTCTTCTTCATGGGCAGCCTGGCCCGCTTCGACCGCGACCAGTACACCTGGAAGAGCGACAGCTCGCAGCTGCTGCGCAAGGCGCAGCTGCGCTGGGGCAGCAACCTGTTCCACGGCGGCATCCTGTTCCTGTTCTTCGGCCACCTGTTCGGGCAGCTCACGCCGCACTGGCTGTACGAGATGGTCGTCACCGCGCCGCAGAAGCAGCTGATCGCGGTGGTGGCCGGTGGCATCGCCGGGGGCCTGTGCTTCGTCGGGCTGACGATGCTGCTGCACCGCCGCCTGTTCGACCCGCGCATCCGCCTGACCAGCCACCGCACCGACATCGCCATCCTCGTCATCCTGTGGGTGCAGCTGGTCATCGGCCTGTCGACGCTGCCGGCCTCGCTGCACCATGTGAAGGACCCGCAGACCATGCTGCGCCTGGCCGAATACCTGCAGGGCATCGTGCTGATGCAGCCCAACGCCGCGCTGGTGGCCGGCACCGACTGGCACTTCCAGGCGCACATGCTGCTGGGCATGACGATCTTCCTGCTGTTCCCCTTCAGCCGCCTGGTGCATGTGTGGAGCGGCTTCGGCACCCTGGCCTACCTGGTGCGCCCGTACCAGATGGTGCGGGCCCGCCGGCTCAATGTGCCGGCCGGCCAGGGCCAGCCACGGCGCGTCGGCTGAGCGCGTCGCCTCTTACCTCCCCAAGGACCCCGCCATGAACACCTCCACGCTTGTCTTGCCCCAGGTCAACGGCGTCGTGCTGGCCTACCCCCATGAAGGGCTGACCACCGAGGCCTTGCGGCAGCGGGCCTGTGCCGAGCTGCTGCGCCAGGCCGCCATCCAGGCCGGGCTGCTGGCAGCGGACGATCCGCTGCCGCTGGGCGGCGCCATGACCGAGGCGGCCAGCAGCGCCATTGAAGCGCTGCTCGACCGCGCACTGCAGGTCCCCGAGCCGTCGGACGACGCGCTGCGCCGGCACCATGCCGCCCAGCGCGGGCGCTACGCCGTGGGCGAGCGGGCGCTGCTGCGCCACGTGCTGTTTGCCGTCACGCCGGGCGTGGACGTGAACGCGCTGCGCCAGCGTGCCGAAGCCTGCCTGCTGGACGTGCGCTGCACCTCTGCCAGCGGCGACGACCGCTTTGCGGCGGCGGCCGCGGCCGCGTCGAACTGCCCCAGCGGTGCCGAAGGCGGCGCGCTGGGCTGGCTGACGGCCGACGCATGTGCGCCCGAGTTCGCCCGCGAGGTCTTCGGCAAGCCCGAGGTCGGTGTGCTGCCGCGCCTGGTGCACAGCCGCTTCGGCCTGCATGTGGTGGAGGTGCTGGCCCGCGAGCCGGGCCTGGACCCGGCGTTCGAGGCGGTGAAGTCGGCGGTGGCCCAGGGCCTGCGCCAGCAGGCGTTTGCCACCGCGCTGCGCCAGTACCTGCAGCTGCTGGCAGGCGCGGCCACGGTGCCGGGCGCGGACCTGGCCGCCGCCGAGGCG
>JAGOBT010000344.1 GCA_017999135.1 Burkholderiaceae bacterium | reverse complement strand
CCTTCACCACCGCCCCCCGCACCTCAAACCCCACCTGCTCCACCCGCCCGCCGGGCAGGCGCAGTTCCAGGCGGTGGCGGCCGGGCCAGGGGAGCCAGGACAGGCGGGGGCCGCGGCCCAGGGGGCGGCCGTCCAGCCACCACTGGCCACCGCTTTCACCTTCGAAGACGATGCGCTGCACGGCGGGCGGGATGTCCGGGTCCAGCGCGAAAAGGCTGCCGTCGCGCGGGGTGGTGATGCCGCGGCGGGCGGCAACGGGTTCGCGGGTGTGGCGGGCGCGCTGGAGCTGGGTCAGCTCGGTGCCGGCGAGGAACCATTCCGCGGCGGTGGGAGGGGCAGCAGGTGGCGCGGCGGGTGCCCCTGGCCGGGACGTCCCGGTCTGGCGGGCCTGGGCGGCGGGCGCATCCGCATTCGTACCCGGCTCCAGCGCCATCACCTCGCGCAGCACGCCGGCCGGCGGCACGGGGGGCCGGGAGGGTTGGGATTCGTGCAGGAAGTCGACCAGTGCGCGCCACACCGGCGCGGCGCCGCTGCTGCCGCTGACGCGCTGCATCGGAGCACCGCCGGCGTTGCCGACCCAGACGCCGACGATGTAGCGGTCGGTCCAGCCGATGCACCAGTTGTCGCGCAGGTCCTTGCTGGTGCCGGTTTTGACCGCGGACCAGCTGCGGGTGACCAGCGGGCTGTCCAGGCCGAAGGTGGGGGCACGCGCGGCGTTGTCGGAGAGGATGTCCGCCACCAGGAAGGCGGCCGCCGGGCTGACCACCGCTCGGGCTGCGGGCGCGGTGGCCGGCTGCCGGGTTGCGGGCTGTATCACTGACTGCGGAACGGACTGCGGTGCCGACGGGGCCGCAGGCTTTGCAGGCGGCCTGCGCTCATCGCCCAGGCGTACCGGTGACCAGCGCCCGCCGTTGGCCAGGCTGCGGTAGGCGTTGGTCAGCGCCAGCAGGGTGACCTCCGCGCTGCCCAGCGCCAGCGCCGGGCCGTGGAAGCCGCCGCTGTGCGCCAGGGCCAGGCCGTGGGCGTTGAGGCGGTCGAACAGGGCGTCCGGCCCGAGCTGGGTGGCCAGCTGGACGGCGGGCACGTTGAGGCTGGAGGCCAGCGCCGTGCGGGCGCTGACCCAGCCGTGAAAGCGGCGGTCGTAGTTCTGCGGCCGGTACAGGCCGCTGGCGGCCATGACCTGGGTGGGCGAGTCGTCCAGCAGGCTGGCGGGGGTGATGAGGCGGCGCTCGAAGGCCTGGGCATACAGGAAGGGCTTGAGGGTGGAACCCGGCTGGCGGCGCGCCAGCACCGCGTCCACCTGCGCGGCCGAGGACAGCGCGGCGCCGGAGGAGCCCACCCAGGCGCGCACCTCGCCGCTGGTGTTGTCCAGCACCAGCACGGCGCCGTCTTCCACCTGGCGGCCGCTGAGTTCGGCCAGTTGCTGGCGCAGCAGCTGCACCGCACGGCGCTGCAGCGGGCCGTCCAGCGGGCTGCGCAGGCTGCCCGGGGCATCGCCCGCCGCGGTTGGGGGCCACCGGCCAGGCGGGCGCGCTCCGCCGAGCAGGGCGCGGGCGTAGTGCGGCGCCCATTGCAGCTCCCCACGGCCGCCCAGCGGCCGGGCGGCGGCGCCTGCCGCCAGAGCCTGGCTGGCGAGCATCTCCAGGCCCTGGCAGCCCAGTTGCTGCAGCTGCAGCAGCTCGCAGGCGCGGCGCTGCACCCGCTCCGGCCGGGCGTTGGGCGCGCGCAGCAGGGCCGCGAGCAGGGCGGCCTCCTGGGCGTCCAGCCCGCTGGCGTGTTTGCCCAGCAACACCCGGGAGGCCACCGGCAGGCCGACCAGTTCGCCGCGCAGCGGCACCAGGTTGAGGTAGGCCTCCAGGATGTCGCGTTTGCTCCAGCCGGCCTCGATCCGGCGGGCCGCGGCCATCTGGCCGACCTTGGCGAGCAGGCTGCGGCCGCCGGCCGGGCGGGAGAGTTCGGCATCCACCAGCCCGGCCAGTTGCATGCTGAGGGTGGAGGCGCCCTGCAGCCGGTTGCCATCGACCGCGCCGAGGCGGGCGCGCAGGTTGGCCCAGGCGCTGCGGGCCAGGCCGCTCCAGTCGACGCCGCCGTGCTCGAAGAAGCGCCGGTCCTCGCTGAGCACCACCGCCACGCGCAGCGCGGGCGAGAAATCGTCCAGCGCCACCCAGGGCAGGCGACGCTGCTGGGGGTCGATGCGCAGAGTCTGCAGCGGCTCGCCCCGGCGGTCCAGCAGCGTCAGGTCGGAGGGGCGGTGCTGTGCGCGCAGCTCGGCCGCGGTTGGCCATGCGGCCGCCACGGCGGTGGCGCCGCCCCAGGACAGCACCAGCAGCCAGGCCAGTGAGAGAAGCCGGAGCGCGGACATGCGCGGATTGTCCCGGGGCGGACCTGCGGTGGTGGTGCTTTTCTTGACCAACTTCAAGACTGGCACCATCTTGCCGGCGGGGAGATCATCCACCCGCGGCAGTTCGCGGCAGACTGGGCAGCCTGTATCCCCTTTCGCCCGCGCCGCGAGTCGGCCGCCGCCATGCAGTTCATCCCGCTCGAAGAAGTCCGCCGCCCCACCCTCTCGCCCGACAGCTGGGCGCTGTGGGCGCTGGGGTTCCGCCCGTTCTACTGGGTGGCCAGTGTGTTTGCCCTGCTGTCGGTGGGGCTGTGGTCGCTGCAGTTTGCCGGCTGGCAGGCGCTGCTGAGCCTGCCCGGGCCGCTGTGGCATGCGCATGAAATGGTGTTCGGCTACACGCTGGCGGTGGTGGTGGGCTTCCTGTTCACCGCCGGGCGCAACTGGTCCGGGCAGCCCACGCCCACCGACCGCCCCCTGCAGGCCCTGGTGGCACTGTGGCTGGCCGGGAGGCTGGGGGTGCTGCTGCTCGGTGCGGTGCCGGGTGAGGCCCTGGCCTGGACGGTGGCGGCAGTCAACGTGGCCTTTCCGCTGGCGGCCGCAAAGGGGCTGTGGACGGCGCTGCGGGCCGGGGACAACCGCCGCAACGACTTCTTCCCGTTGGTGCTGGTGGCGATGGCCGCGGCGCAGGCGGCCTTCCACCTCTCCGAGCGCGGCGTGCTGCCGGGGCTCAGCCGTGGCGGGCTGCAGGTCGCGCTGGACGCGGTGCTGTTCGTGATGGCGGTGATGGGCGGGCGGGTGATCCCGATGTTCACCAACAACGGAGTGCGCGGCGCCGGGGCCGAGCGCCGTGACCACGTTGAACGCTGGTCGCTGGGCAGTGTGCTGGCACTGTGGGCGGTGGATGCATTGGCCGGGCTGTTCGGGCCGGCCTTGGGCGCCGGCGCCGGCGCCGGCCCGTTGGGCTGGGTGCTGTCGGTGTTGACCGCCGCGCTGGCCGGGCTGGCCGCTGCGGCCCACATCTGGCGCTGGTGGCTGTGGCAGCCGCGCCGCACCACCGCCGTGCCGCTGGTGTGGGTGCTGCACCTGGCCTATCTGTGGATCCCGCTGCACCTGCTGCTGCGCGTCGCCGCAGAATTCGGCGGCTTGTCCCCCAGCCTGGCCACCCATGCGCTGACGGTGGGTGCCATCGGCGGGATGACCATCGGCATGATGACCCGCACCGCCCGCGGCCACACCGGCCGACTGCTGGAGGCGGACCACTGGGAGGTGGCGGCCTACGCCCTGATCGCGGTGGCCGCCCTGCTGCGCGTGGGCCTGCCGCTGATCTGGCCGGCGGCGCTGATGACCGCGGTGCTGCTGTCCGCACTGGCCTGGGCGGCCGGCATGGGGATCTACAGCTGGCGCTACTGGCCCATTCTGACCCGCGCACGCATCGACGGCCGGCCGGGCTGAAGTGCCACCTGGCGCCTCGCCTGACGAGCGCGCCTGGGCGGCGCTAGAGTACGGCTCCCCACCCTGCAGGAGCCGACCTTGACCGACGCCGCCGCCCCGTCCCCTCTTTCCCGCATCGCCCTGGTGACCGGCGCGGGCAGCGGCATCGGCCGCGCCACCACGCTGGCGCTGCTGGGCGCCGGCTGGTCGGTGGTGCTGGCCGGCCGGCGGGGCGAGGCGCTGCAGGCGGTGATCGACCATGCCGCTGCCGCGCAGCCGGGTGCAGACATTCGCGCACGCACGCTGGCCGTGCCCACCGACGTAACGCAGGAGGCGCAGGTGGAGGCGCTGTTCGCTGCCACCGTGGCCCGTTTCGGCCGGCTGGACCTGCTGTTCAACAACGCCGGTGCGTTCACCAAGGGCGTGTCGATCGAGGACATGACGCTGGCCAACTGGCAGCAGCTGGTGGACGTGAACCTGACCGGCTGTTTCCTCTGCACCCGCGCGGCCTTCCGGCAGATGAAGGCCCAGTCTCCGCAGGGCGGGCGGATCATCCACAACGGCTCGATCTCCGCCACCACGCCCCGGCCCGGTTCGGTGGCCTACACCGCCACCAAACACGCCCTCACCGGGCTGACCAAGACGGCGGCGCTGGACGGGCGGGCCTGGAACATCGCGGTGGGGCAGATCGACATTGGCAACGCCGCATCGGACATGACGCAGGCGATGCAGGCGGGCATCCGCCAGGCCGATGGCTCGGT